>CANHJY010000111.1 GCA_947461185.1 Flavobacteriales bacterium | reverse complement strand
TTTCGCTGAAGATAGATTTTACATTTTAGTCAGCATTGCCTACTTTTGTGCACGATGAAATTTTTATTTTTTATTTTAGTCACAATCAGCTTTACGCCCGCTCATGCGCAACTAACGGCTGAAAAAGATAAGTCAGATTACAACTTTTGGTTGTATTTACCCGATGACAGTATATTGAAAAATCAACCTCCTGTAATGATTTTTCTGCATGGAAGAAGTTTATCCGGAAGTGACTTGAATTTAGTGAAAAAATATGGTGTAATTCACGAAATTGAAAAAGGTACTACTTTTCCTGCAATCGTTATTGCTCCGCAAGTTCCGAAAGGAAAATCTTGGGAACCAGAAAAGATCAAACATGTGCTGGAATATGTGCAATCGCAATATACCACCGATTCGAACCGCGTTTATGTGACTGGAATGAGTTTGGGTGGTTATGGAACACTTCATTTTGCTGGTCAATATCCGGAATTGGTTACTGCTGCAGTTGCTTTGTGTGGTGGCGGTAACATCAACGACGGGTGTGATTTGGCAGGTGTGCCGCTTTGGATTCAACACGGAAATAGGGATGAAGCTGTTCCGATTTCTGAATCAGAAAAAATAGTTAAAGCCATAAAGGAATGTAATGGTGGTACAAATCTAAAATATACTGTGGTTGATGGTGCTGATCATGGGGATTTGGAGCGGGCTTTTCGTTCGAGTGAAATTTACGATTGGATGTTCCAATATTCAAAAGCTATCGAATCGATCACGGAAACGGAATCAGATAAAGATTAGTGTTATTCTTTGTGGTAGGGTGGAAAATCACAAGGGATTTTACTCACTCTATCATGCAAAACTATGCTTCCTGCAACGGCCACATTTAAGGAATTGTTTCCAGGAAGTTGAATAAGGTAGTGACAGGATTCAATGATTTCTTGTGGCAATCCTTCATCCTCTGCTCCTAATAGATAAATGGCGCGTTTGGGATGCTGAAAATCGGAGAGGAATTCAGATGTTTCCGTCATTTCAACACCTACCAACCTACAGTCGTATGGAATAGACTTTAAAAAATCGTCCATAGTTCGATAATGAAACATAGGAATCCTCGCCCAAGTTTTCAATACATCGGAGGTTTGTTTTTTATAACGTTTTTCAATTGTGAAAATGTAACTTGCTCCAAGAATATACGCAGTCCTCCATAGTGTTCCTATATTATGTTCTGTTTTACCACGATAGATTCCTATTGCAAAATAACCTTGGTTATGTATTGTTTTCATGCAACAAAATTGCAAAATTACTTTCGCACCTGCTACCTTTTGTCAATCTTTGTAGAAACAATTGGAAATGGAATTTCTCGACCCGAAGCTTGATAAATATGTTTGCGACCATACCGAAGCAGAATCGCCTGCTTTGGAGTCTTTGAATCGAAAAACACACCTAAAGGTATTGCAACCTCGAATGTTAAGTGGACATTTTCAAGGTCGGGTATTGAGTATGCTGATGCACATGATTCAACCCGATCGCATTTTGGAAATTGGCACCTACACTGGTTATTCTGCACTTTGCATGGCCGAAGGATTAAAAGATGGTGGAAAACTGATTACCGTTGAAGCGAACGAAGAATTGGAAGCAATTATTCAAGAATCCATTTCATCTGCAGGAATGGCGCATAAAATTACAAGTATAATTGGGGATGCAACCCTAGAAATACCAAAGCTCAACGAGACTTTTGACGTTGTTTTTATTGATGCCGACAAGAAAAATTACATCAATTATTACAATTTGGTTTTTCCAAAAGTAAAAATTGGTGGATATATTATTGCCGATAATGTTTTGTGGTCTGGTAAAGTTATAGAGGAAAAAAGTGATAAAGAAACGGATGTCATCAAAGCTTACAATGATTTAATTCATTCCGATCCTAGGGTAGCAGAGGTTTTACTTCCTATTCGAGATGGTTTGATGATTGCAAGGAAATTAAAATGAAAGTACTACAATATCCCAAGGATAATAAGTATACCCATCAACGCTAAAAATAACCCAACGAGGTTTTTAAGAAAGTTTAGAGAAGTCTTTTTTAAAAGTTGGTTACCTAAAATTGTTCCCGCGAATGCCGCAAATGTTGCTGCAATCACGATTCCTGAAGATCCGGTAATAAGCTCAAATTTGAGTCCAGTAGCATAAACACTGAGTCGAGCGATATCAATGATTAATGCAATCGCATTTGAAGTCGCAATAAATTCCTCTTTGTTCAATCCCGATTTTACAAGAAAAGCAGATCGAAACGCTCCTTGATGACCTGATAATCCGCCGAAAAACCCACTCAGAATGCCGCCTAGGGGTAAATAACGTGAAGAGAATTGCAGTTGTTCTACTTGTGGAATGAACTCCCATAAGGCAAAGAATAACATCAGGGAACCGATAAGTATTTTTAATGTTGTGACTTGAGCTGAAATTGTTCCGATTGAATACTGATGTAAAACCGAAGATTCACCGATAGAAATCAGTAAGTAACTTCCAAAAAGTGCTGCAAATAAAGCTGGGAGACCAAATTTTAAAAAGACACTAAAATTAACATTCCGAAAGACTAAAAGAAATTTAAAAAGGTTATTTGCAAAATGGACGATTCCAGTGGCTGCAACTGCAAATGAAACAGGGAAAAATATGGAAAATGTGGGTAATAATAAGGTTCCCAACCCAAAACCTGAAAAAAAGGTAAGTAATGCACCAATTATTACAACTCCACAAACGATTATGTATTCCATTTCTTAAATTTGTTCGAGCAAAAAAACATAAAATTTGGTTCCATTGTTCAAGTTAACCGTAATTTTATAATTGGATATGATTGATTTAAGAAGCGATACTGTTACACAACCTTCAAGAGAGATGAAGGAGTTTATGATCAATGCCCAAGTTGGTGATGATGTATTTTCGGAGGATCCAACGGTCAATGAACTGCAAGATTATGCTGCTCGTTTTTTTGGTATGGAAGCGGCGCTATTTTGTGCTTCAGGTACACAAACCAACCAAATTGCAATTAATGTTCATGTGCAACCTGGTGGCGAAGTAATTTGCCATGAAGAAAGTCACATATACAAATACGAAGGGGGGGGGATTGCCAGAAATAGTGGTGCATCAGTGAGGTTGTTAACCGGAGATAGAGGTCGTTTGAATGTTGAGGCCATTTCGAAGTGGGTCAACAATCCTGAAGATGTACATTTTCCTTTGACGCAATTGGTAAGTTTGGAAGATACTGCAAATCGCGGAGGTGGAGCTATTTATGATATTGAAGAAATAAAGAAAATAAGCTCCTTTTGCAAGGAAAATAATTTTCCGCTTCACCTAGATGGCGCACGTTTAATGAATGCCTTGGTTGAAACGAAAATTAACCCAAAGGAATATGCGTCTAATTTTGATTCCATTTCGCTTTGTCTTTCGAAAGGTTTAGGAGCGCCGGTCGGATCACTTTTAATTGGTTCAAGTTCCTTTATTAAAAAATCGAGAAGAGTAAGAAAGGTCTTTGGAGGAGGAATGCGACAAGCAGGAATTATTGCAGCCGGTGGATTGTATGCGATGAAATACAATGTCAATCGCTTGAAAGAAGATCACGACCACGCTAAACTTTTAGAAGCAACCTTACTCGAATTGAAATGGGTGAAAAGTATTTTACCTGTTCAAACGAATATTGTAGTTATCGAATTGGAATTTCCGGAAAAACGAGACGAAATAATCACTGAATTGCTTAAAGATGGAATTCGGATTATGGCTTTTGGTCCTGGGATGTTGAGGATGGTCACCCACTTAGATGTTTCTCCTGATGATATTAAAAAAGTTCAAAAAGCGCTATGCGAATTAACAGTTTGATTTTCTTCCTTTTCGCAACTGCGGTTGTTGTTTCTTGTGGGGCGGATTCGGATGAAAAAGTAATTAATGCCAAAGATGTTATTCCGAGCTCAAATTACAAGGAATCAACATCAAATAAGGTGCTTATTCCGATACAAGATTTTGGGTTTAGTAAAGATACAGCTGCACGCTACGGTCTCGAATATGACAGTATCTATCAAAATGAAAATAAATTTTTTCCTGAACGATTCTCCCCTAAAAGCAGCAATAAATTGGTTTTAAAAAATGAATCCGATTCCACTTTATGGTACCATTGGACCTTTATCGATTCAATTAAAACCAATAATGCCTTGTACAATTGGTTGGATTGTTTTGATGAAGACTGCAAAGCGATCAAAATGTACGAAAGAAAAAAACTTCAGCAGGATAATTTTTTTATACTCGTTTCGGATACTTCCATTACCTATATCAGTTCAACTGCTAAATTATCGAAGTTGGATTGGCTGAAGTACTACAAACAGCACCACGGAATTTCAAATTGGAAACTTGTACTCCACCAAAAGACCAAGTCGAAAGTAGAATGGACAATGATTAAAGGAGAGGACGAATTCATTTTAACAAAAGAATAATGAGATTATTGAATAGAGGATATATCGTAATTCGTCACAAACAAGCCTATTGGAATTGGGTCAAAGCAATAGATCAAGATTGTGATTTAAATGAAGATGACGAGTGCGAACCCACTGTTTATCTAATCAATGAGGATTTCTTTGATGATGAAGTACTTGTTGAACAGTATTTTAAAAAGATTTTTAAATCTGAATTAACAATGGTTACAGATAACGAAAGTCTATGGCCTGAAAAAATCGATATTTCAACATTCGATTTATGGTTTCAAATTACCTATATTGGGGGGAGCGTAGTTGATTTGGAAAAATCAGATATTGATTACTAATTAATTGTTGAAATAATGAGAAATTGCATTTTTTTCGGCTTGTCAATTTTACTTTCATCCGCTTTTTTTTCATGCTCTTCAAACAAAGTCAAAAAGGATGAAACCATACAAAAAGCACCTGTTCGCCCGCCTGTCACAATAGGTAATCAAACTTGGACAACACAAAATCTGGATGTTGATCAATTCAGTAATGGTGATAAAATTCCTGAAGCAAAGTCTCAGCAGGAATGGATTTCCGCAATAAAATCTAAGAAACCGGCTTGGTGTTATTATTACAACGATGCCAAAAATGGAGTTAAGTCTGGGAAACTATACAACTGGTATGCTGTGAGTGATGCCCGTGGTTTGGCGCCTTCAGGTTGGCATGTTCCAACTGATGATGAATGGACCACACTAGTAAAATTCCTTGGTGACGATAAAAGTTTAGAAGAAAAGATTAAATCTACAGAGGGATGGAAAAATGATGAAAATGGCAAGAATACGAGCGGTCTCTCCTTGGTTCCAGGAGGTTACAGGTATTCCAATGGCTTTTTCGATCCTACTGGTTCAAGTGCTTATTATTGGAGTGCATCCATTGATAATCAACTTAAAGGCGATTCCATTGCGCTCGGAAGAAGCTTGGGATTTGATGGAAGTTTTCAAACCTATTGGTTGTCAAAAGGCTTAGGATTGTCGGTTCGCTGTGTAAAAAATAATTAGAATGATTTATTTTAAGGTAATTATTCTAGGCCTTTTAGCTTTGAACAATTTGCCTTTTCACATGTTTAATAAACATGAAAACATTTATTATCGTTACGGTTCTTATTGTTACTGTATTTTTTGTTAGTCAAGCATTTATTATGAGCAGCAGCGCGCGAATAGAACAACACCCTTATGTCGTTTTGGAGTCTTTGGAGGAATTTGAGATTAGACAATATGCGCCAGCACTTTTTTCGAGTGTTAAAATGAATGCGGATTCATATGAGAGTACATCTAGTTCAGGTTTTCGTGTATTGGCTGGTTATATTTTTGGTGGTAACGAAGAAAACAAAAGTATTGCGATGACATCGCCAGTTAGGATGGAAATTGGTGATTCGTCGAAAATGTCATTCATGGTACCAAAAGAATACAGCGCAGAGAATTTACCTAAGCCGAATAACAGTAAAATTTATTTCGAAAGCGAAAGTCAGAAAATAATGGCTGCTATTGAATTTGGAGGTTGGGCAAATGATGAAAAAATTAAAACATACGAGGAAAAATTAGACCTATTACTAACCAACAACGGGTTCAAGCACAAGGGAAATTTCGCCTACTTGGGTTACAATCCGCCTTACCAAATATTGAATAGAAGAAATGAGATTGTTGTAGAACTCGAAGACTATCAAATAAAAAACTAACAGTTTTTGATAAGATTGGAATTGAAGTATTTTGGATCTTCAGAAACTTCTTTCCCAACAAATGATGGCAAACCAAATTTTTCATTTTCACTTTCTAGTTCTATTTCCGCAAGAATAAGACCCTCCAATTTACCCTCAAAAACATCAATTTCCCACATATGATGTTCGTGAAAAATGCGATATCGTAGTTTACTTAAAAGCGGGGTATGAAAAATTTGAACCATATCATTGACGTCGCTAACGGGTATCTCATATTCAAATTCTTCTCTTGATATTCCTTGGGTAGCACCTTTTATAGTGAGATATCCCGAGCTTCCTTTGACTCTCAAACGCACTGTTATTTCAGGAGTATTCGTCAAATACCCTTGTTGAATTTTTTCCGGTTCGGGTTTTGGGAATTTTTCCCATTCTTTTGGGTCTACTAAAAACTTACGCTCAATTTCCACTATTCAATTTTTCTTTTAAAATTAGATGCTTTTTGATGAACATTGTTAGTATTGATCCCAATACCTGTCAATTTCTCAATAAAATCCTTTGAAATATGCTAATTTTATAAC
>CANHJY010000110.1 GCA_947461185.1 Flavobacteriales bacterium | reverse complement strand
CATTCGTAGGAAATTACAAATATTTCTTCGTTTTCCTTTTTGAATAATTTTTTCTCTCTTGCAAAATGTTCAAGTTCACCTTTATTGTTGACTTTAGATAAGGATGTTTTTGTGGAGTCAAGTTTTGTTTGCAATTCAACTTGAGTGCTTGAGAGTTTATTCAATTTTTGCTTTTGATTAACGATGGTGAAAATATCGATATCGTCTAAAAACAACGTGTATATGAAGAAAATAAGTGATGCAATCACATACTTGTCCTTTAAAAATTTCTTAACACGCATCATACAACCAAATTAGGCACAAAAAAAAAACAAACTCCAGAAGAAGTTTGTTTTTTTGAATAGTGTATTGTTAAATAATAAAAAACTACTATTTTATTGCTTTTTCATATTCAGCCATAAATTCTTCATCTTTCCCATAGACAACTTCGAAGTAGTTCCAGAAAAAATCAGCCATTTCTGTATTTTCTAAAGCATACAAATATTTCAAAGTTTCAATTAAACCAACTTTTGAAATGATCAAATCATTTTTTGTCCAATTTGAGACATCGTTTAAACTATCTTTTGTCAGCATTTTTTGGGCTTTTTCCCAAATAGTTACAGCTGAACTTTCATCATCAGGTGTTTTTAGGTATTTCATGCAACCTTCATAAAGTTTGGCTCCTACTTTTGCATTCTTGGATGCTTTTCCGTAGGCCTTAATGTAATTTGCTGCTTTGGTGTATGACGCGCTTTCAATTTCGTTTGTAATTGCTTCAACTAAATAAGTTTGTACCTCGTCAATGTAAGCGGCATGTTTATCTAAGTCGTTGCCTTTTTTATCAATATCCATTGCCGATCCGAGCGCATCAAATGCTGCACTTCTCGCATCTGCGAAACTTGGATTTTCCTCTGCAATAGATGTAAAAGAAATTCTATATAAACCCATAGACATGTACAAGTATGGATCAGCATCTTCTGCTAATTCGGGTTTATTAGCGTAGTTTTCTGCCGTCTTCACCAATTTTTCATATTTAGCATCTGCATATAAAATTTTCAAATCCTCAAAATTTGGAGCTTGAGCATTAGAAAAAAAACTTAATGAGATTAATCCGAGAGATAAAATTATACGATTCATGTTTAAAATTTTCAGTGCAATTTCAATAACTATGCCGAATGTAATAAAGATATTTTAAATTTCAATAACACTTTATACTTAAACTGTTTTTAAAAGTAGTTCCAAAATTGTAATTGCTGCTTTGGGAATTTTTGTTCCAGGTCCAAAGACACCGAAAACACCTGCTTCAAAAAGGAATTCATAATCTTGCTGGGGGATTACGCCACCAGCTATGACCATAATATCTTCTCGGCCTAATTTCTTTAATTCGTTAATTACCTCAGGAACAAGCGTTTTATGCCCTGCAGCTAATGATGAAACACCAAGTATATGAACGTCATTTTCAATGGCTTGTCTTGCCGCTTCATCCGGCGTTTGGAATAAAGGTCCGATGTCCACATCAAAACCAATATCTGCGAATGATGTGGCAATAATTTTTGCTCCTCGATCATGACCATCTTGTCCCATTTTGGCAATTAAAATTCGAGGTCTGCGCCCTTCTAAGCTTGAAAATTTATCGCAGAGTTCTCGTGCCTTTTTAAAATCAATATCTTCCATAGCCTCCTTTGAGTAAACTCCTTTTATGGATCGGATTGTTGCCTTATATCTTCCCCAAACCTTTTCTAATGCAAAAGAAATTTCACCAAGTGATGCTCTATTTTTTGCACATTCAATAGCAATTGCTAACAAATTTCCATTTCCAGATCTTGCTGCTTCTTCGAGATTATTTAATGAAATTTCAACTTTTTTGTTATCCCGTGAATTTTTAAGATAGTTTAATCGTTCAATTTGTGACTGTAATACTTTTGCATTATTAACCTCCAATATTTGCAATTCATCTTGTTGTCCTTCAGATTGAAAACGATTGACTCCAACAATAATTTCCTTGGCAGCATCAATCCTTGCCTGCTTTATAGCCGCGGCCTCTTCAATTCGAAGTTTGGGTAGTCCCGTTTCAATGGCTTTCGACATGCCTCCGAGTTCCTCAATTTCTTGAATTAAATCCCAGGCTTCTTCCATCAATTGCTCTGTCTTATTTTCAATAACTACACTACCTCCGTATGGGTCAACAAACGAAGTGATCCCTGTTTCATGTTGAATAAATAATTGGGTGTTGCGTGCAATTCTAGCGGAAAAATCTGTCGGCAAGGCAATAGCTTCATCTAACGCATTAGTATGTAGAGACTGGGTTCCTCCAATTACAGCTGACATCGCTTCGAGACATGTTCTTGCCACATTATTAAATGGATCTTGCTCTGTTAAACTCCAACCTGAGGTTTGACAGTGGGTGCGCAAAGCCATCGACTTTGGGTTTTTTGGATTGAATTCCTTTATTAATTTAGCCCAAAGCATTCTTCCGGCTCTTAATTTTGCAATTTCTGTGTGATGATCCATTCCGATTGCCCAAAAGAAGCTAAGTCTTGGCGCGAAATCATCTATTTTAATTCCTGCTTTGAGACCAGCACGAACATATTCAAGTCCATCACAGAGTGTATACGCTAATTCTTGGGCTGCTGTAGCCCCAGCTTCATGCATGTGATAACCCGAAATGGAGATAGAATTGAATTTAGGCATCCTCTTCGATGTAAATTCAAAAATATCTGCAATGATTTTCATCGATGGTGCAGGAGGATAAATGTAGGTATTCCTGACCATAAATTCCTTTAGAATGTCATTTTGAATAGTCCCAGAAAGCTGTTCTGGAGCAACCCCTTGTTCTTCGGCTGCAACAATATAAAATGCTAGAATTGGAAGAACCGCACCATTCATAGTCATTGATACGGACATTTCATTTAAAGGAATTCCATCGAAAAGAACTTTCATATCGAGAATACTATCAATGGCTACACCAGCCTTGCCAACATCACCTTTGACCCTTACATGATCAGAATCATATCCTCTATGCGTCGCCAAATCAAAAGCTACAGATAATCCTTTTTGTCCTGCGGCAAGATTTCTTCTGTAAAAAGCATTAGACTCTTCGGCAGTTGAGAAACCAGCGTATTGACGAATTGTCCATGGTTTGATGGCATACATCGAACTATATGGCCCTCTCAGGAATGGCGGAAGCCCGGCGACATAATTTATATGTCCCAAATAAAGAGTTTCTTTGTTTGAATGAGGAGTCAAATGATTAGATGATAATGTGATTTGTTCTAACTTGACATTATCCAGTTCTTCCCATGTTATATGCGTAAAATCAATTTTTTCCATCTGCATATAATTTACATTTCAATATTAAAAAAAGGTAAGTCCATGTAATCGGGAAAATTTCTCATCTTGATTTCTAAATTATTTGTTGTTTGGTATTGGTTAACTCCTACAAAGATGAGTTCCTTTGATTCCATTTTTGATTTTTTAAGAAGTTTTTTTTCCGTAATTAATAATTTTAAATGGTTTTTTGATTCCTCGTTTTGAATCCCACCTAATTCTTCAATTTTTTGAAATAACTCCCATGAATTTTTGCAAAGTTGACCGGTGATATTTTCTATACTATAACTTCCTCCTAACACATCAACTTCGGAGTTTATTTTGCCTTCCTCGAGAAGAATTAAAGGTATGTTAATTGCCATTTTACTTGAAAAATTTCTATCCATTTTTTCCAATAGATTTTCGTATGGTATTACGTTTATTACATCAACTCCAGCTTGAATAGCAGCCAGAACCTCAACAGTTTGTCTCAATAAATTTGTGTAGGGTTCACTAATTGATTTATTGGAAAGTGCTGTATAAGCAGAAATATGCGTAACGAATGAACAAGCATGAATGGGTTGGTACTTACTTATCATCAATGACCAAACTTTTCTAAAAGCCCTGATTTTGGATACTTCTACCAAGTAGTCACTATTAAATCCAAAACTAAAATGTATGCATCCTAAGGCTTGATCAATGGTTAAACCTTTACTCATTAAAGAATTTAAATAATAATTGCCAACAGTTAAGGAAAAGGCTATTTCTTGTGTCGCGTTTGCTCCGCTGTCGTGAATACAATTAGCAGAAATAATTAATGACTTGAATTGTTTAATTCTTAAATCTTCAATTAATAGATCCCATAATTCGTTATTTTGAAACTCAAAATAATCGTAGTTGAAAAAAAAGTTTTCTGGAATATTTTTTTCGAAATAAGTTTTTATTATGTTGTATTGTTGGGTATTGCGAAGGGTTACATAACATGAAATAAATCTAAAGTCGATATTATTAAAAAGGACTTCAGGTTTGAATTCATGAATTTCTTTAAGTTCAAATTGCAAGGATGAACACCCTTTCATTAGATAATCTAATGCAATTGAATTGCTTTTTTTCTCTTCGTCGACAATTATAGTTTGAGAATTATAGAGATCCATATTTTTTTTCCCATAACCCATAGTGAAAGGGAATTGCCCAATTTTTGAAGCCTCTCGGGTTGTATTCTCAGAATTTAAAATTGCATTCTTCTTCAAATCTTGAAACGTATCCCAACTTTCCAATTTTTTCAATTGATCTGCCGTTAAATCCTTCTCCAATTGCTGTAACCATTCTTTTAGATTTGACGAAGGAAAATCATTTTCAATTTTTATCATGTTGTTTAAGAATCTGAAAAATTACAATAGTAAATATTTGAGTATTAAGTAGGATAGCGCGGTAAAAACAAAGCTTCCTAGAAAAAAAATAGAGATCGAGGCATGTCCTTGTCTTCGATTGATTAGATAGTTAATTAAACCTCCAGTGAAACCGGATAGTAATGCATAAATTACAATCATAATGATGAAATGTTGTGTCCTGGCATATATTTTGAAAAAAGTTAACTAAATTAAAAAAAGCAAATCATGAAAACAAAAAGAAAAAGTTTAATAATCTTCAGCTTTCTCATTTATTCAATGGGAATTAAAGCACAGACTGTAGCAATTTATAACGTGAATTTCAATAATGAACAAGTTCAATTAAAGGTGGCTAACAATTTTGAAAAGAAGCAGCTTGGTGCCAATAAAGAAACTCAGTTAATCAACCGATTAGGGAAAAAAGTAATTTTGCGCAGAAAAGCTTTAAATCAAAAATGAACCTTCACTTTTAAAATGCTTGTCGATCAACAAGCATTTTTTTTATTCTATTAACCCGAATTGTTCGAAATGATGGGTAATGTGTTTTTTGTGCAGCAGGCACCATTCATCGTAATTTAAGCCCCCATAATATGGATGTGGATTTGTATTATCTGGATTAATTTGATAATATTCCTCAAAATCTATCCATTCGATAACAAATTCGTCAATTGCTAATTCTAGTTCTTCATTAGCGAGGTCAGGGTTCTCAGGAGCAAATGCCACCGAAACGTCTCTCTTCATTGGTTTGTCTGAATGAAGAAATAATTTCATTTTCGCCATTAATTCTTCATTAATTTCCGAAGGAAAGGATATTTTACCACAGGACATTTTAAAACCAATCGTAAGGTGCTCAATCATTTGTTGTGCGTTCATTTTTCCCCAGGAAGGCTTAGCGTCAATTGATAGATTATCTAGTGTTTTAAGTACGTTTTCTAGATTTAGTTCAATGAAATTCATTTTTTAGGTTATTATTTTTAAACTTTTTGGAATGACTCTAATTCTTGCTATATTGTTTTCAAGCATTAATGGTTCACCATCTACATGAGCAATATTGTTTTCCAAATGTAATTCTATTTCTTCGAAAGGAATCAATATTGAATGCTTTGATTGATGAATCCTTCCATTGAAAAACTTGATTAAATCCATGAACATTTTTCTCAAGGCAGTTTTTCGGAAAAGCAATAATTCTAATTTACCATCACTAATGTCAGATTGCGGCGAAATTTTAAAACCATTGCCAAATTGAGATGCATTAGCGACTGACGTTAAGAAAATATTTTTTTCTATTATTTCGTTACCATTTTTAATAATGACTGTTTGAGCTTTAAAATTTTTAAATTCTTTCAAGACCAATCTAGCGTAAGTTTTAAATCCCCTTTTAGGGTTTTTGTCGAATTGATGAGCGATTTGAGCATCAAAACCGAATCCACATACATTAATAAAATGATGAACATTGAGCATGCCCGTATCAGCGATAAGTTCCTTACCATTATTGATCCGCTCTATTGCTTTTTCAATCTTGAGGGGTAAGCCCAGATGCCTTGCGAAGCCATTTCCTGAACCGCATGGAATTATTGCAAGACAGCACGAAGAATTGATTAAACCCTTTGCTACTTCATGAACGGATCCGTCTCCACCTACAGCACAAATGATATCAGCCTTACCTTTAACAGCCTCAATCGCGATTTTTATTGCGTGTCCTTTGTATTCTGTAAATTGAAAGCTAGCATCAAACTTATTTAAGTTAAGGTTAGCGAGAATAATTTCTGGCAGGTTATTTTTTTTAGATATTCCAGAAATGGGGTTTATAATGAAGCAAATTCGTTTTTTCATTTAACCAATGTCTTATTTCTGATTAAATCGTTGTTATATCTTTGAATTATTGCTTTTAAATGATTCGTAACCTCTTTGGTTCTAATGTTGTCCATTTTAATCGGATTGTGAGCATTATTTATTGAACCAATATCATAAATTGTCGGCTCTTCACCATCAACGTAAGTAATCATGAAATGATCAAAGAAGTAATAGTATACACCTTCT
>CANHJY010000109.1 GCA_947461185.1 Flavobacteriales bacterium | reverse complement strand
TCATTATCCTGATAAGGCCCTTCGAAGAAATCAACGCCAACTGAAGGTGGAGTAGTACCATATCCTTTATATCCAGAATTATCGCTATCGACATTGTCTCCGTTGTAATAATAGGCCAAGCCTCTGTTTACATCACATCCAACATAATCGTCGTAAGGGTCACCTAAGGCACCGTCTGTGAAAAATCCGAAGTAAGTATTGTAAAGTGTTTGTGTTCCGCGATTGATCAACTCATAATTGTAAAAGGTCATGTTGTTGATTTCATCATTGGATGCAAAAGCAAAGGCTTGAGCACGGATTTCCATTCCAATGGGATCAGCACCAGTTTCCGTGTGAATGTTACCCTTGTCATTCATTACCCACCAAAAATTTTGATCACCGTACAACAATACGCGACGGTCATTATTGCATTCTCTCGTTCTGTTGATGTCATGAAAGGGATAATCACCATCCTGCCAATTGTAACTTCCATCTTCGTTTCTATCAAAGAAAGGTGCTAAATAATAATCTTGTCCTAGCGATAAATCACCATGCGCCGGCCATTCTTTAATGATTTTGGGAACCTCATAGTTTGGAAATAAGGTAGTTTGGTTGTTTGTTCCATTTTGTGCATCTTCGATTCCAGCATTATACCATGCATCGAATTCTCTAACTTCATCTTGGGTTGTTATGAAATGACGGTCGTATTTGCTGCAATTTTCATAATTCGTTTCAGCAATAACTTTCGAAAGAGGTCCTGTCCAATAGTCTTGACCTTCTCGATATCTTAAAGCGGCAAGTTTCAATTGATTGTTGACATCTGTACCGCCTAGCCAAAGTGCAGCAGTGAACAACGCCATGATACCGGAATTTTTTGGAATCTCATACTGTGAAAGGTTTTGATTCGGAATTTGCCAGAGGTTACCAGCTGTGTGAATCATCGCCCTAACATTATTTAGTTCGAGATACGTGGTTGTTGTTGGGGGAGCGCATTGCGCGGCTTTAGTGGGAAAAGTTTTCACTTTCACCTTGTCCGTGCCGGTGTAAGCTTGTCCAAAGGAATTTTGGATGATAAAAAATAACAATAAAGAAAGAAAATACTTCATTCGATAAATTGGAATTCAATAATAAGAAAAAATCCGATTACTTAGTTTACTTTAGGTATTGCAGACTCACCTTTTGGATACTTTGGAGAATTTTCTGGCGAAATCTTTTTGATAGGTTTTGGAGCTGGAGCGATAAATTTCTCGTTTTGATAAGGAAACTCATCTACCAATTCACCAGAATAATAGAAATCAAATGCAACAGAACCGAAGGTATGTTCAGTATCATTTATTTTAAAATTGGAACCACCAACAGCAGGATCTTTTTTGGGCTTGGATTTTTGATAACCTAAATTGAACAGTGAGGCTAAAATTTCGGGGCGGTTGTCAATAGGGAAACCCGCTTTTTGCCATTGTTCCTTAATTTGCCTTACGAATAATCCAGCATACAAATAGGAATAATAATGATTGTCATACTGAACTAATCTTTTTAATCTAATTCCTAAAGAGTCGTTGTGTTTATTACTAGCAATGACCTCTGTTGAATCATAATCCAACAAATGTTCGAATTCGGGGCCTAAATAATAAGGACTGCTTGTGTTTTTTAGATTTTCCTCAATTCTTTTGGCTGTATGATCTTTTATGCCTGTTACACCATAAGATTGATTGGTCTCCAATACCAATGATTTTAGTGGAGCAACTAATGTTTTGAATTTTTCTCTTCTCGAATTGAACATCCGTACTTGTTCACCAACAAGACAACAAACAATTATTCTGGCTTCTACACCCGTTGCTCTTGCTGCAGAATCAATCCATTTCTTATCCTTAACTAATGCTTTTTTGAAATATTTCCATTCTACAACATTCATCCATTCGATAGCGCTTAATCCATTAACAATTGGATCTTTCTTGCTTTTCGCTATCACTTTAATTTTTTGGTCTTGATATGATTTGTTTTGCTGTAAATGTAAATCTACTGCATCCAACATTTGAAGTGCTAGTTTTTCATTTTTTGTAGTTTCATAAACCTTTCTTATTGTTTCCGCATTTTGAGGAAAAAAATCATTAAGTAGTATTATGCGATTTAAGACTTCGTACCTATTTTTTGCAACGGAGATACTATCAACTTTGAAGTTTTGATTGTATTTGCCATCCATTTCTTGAAAATAGCGATTATTGGGATCTATTGCACCGGCCTCATTGGTAAGGTTAAATTTCATAGCAAAATAAACCGCCAGCAGAAAAAGACCATACGCAGCCAAGCCATGCACCACAACAAAATATGGAATGCGCACCCATTTACTTTGAATAACTTTCTTAAATCCCACTTAAGATGATCTTATTTTTACAATAAATGAAAAAGAAATTTCAGCGAAATTAAGGTTTTTCCAGTATTTCACAATTGTGGGTTATTACTTAATTTTTAGTTTTTGACCTTTTTTGCAAAAGCATAGATAAGTTCAAACACATTTTCCGTGGCCGCAAAGGAAAGATTGCTGTAGGTATCGAAAATATCGTGATAGTTTTTATTAGGTCCCATGGTGTAAATAAAAAAACTTGGAACGCCTTCTTGAGAGAACCAATAGTGGTCAGAATTTGCAGCTGGACCTCTTGATTTGATTTCTTTAACAAGTTTTTTCTTTTTATTTATTTTTTTTAAAAGTTGAAACGCTTTATCATGGAGCGTTGCATTCACAACAGTAATACCTTCCTCGCCACTACCCATAATATCAGTGTTAATCAAAAAACGGATGTTTTGCAATTGGATCTCTGGATGGTTTACAAAATAGTTGGAGCCAATGAGTCCAGCCTCCTCACCAGCAAAAGCAATAAAAACGGCATTTACATTCAGCGGTTTATCTTTGATTTTTCTTGCCATTTCGAGAAGGATAGCCGTTCCACTGGCATTGTCATTTGCTCCAGGAAAATAAGTTGATTCTCCCATTCGGCCCAGATGATCGTAATGAGCAGTAAATACCACAAAATCATCTGTTTTGATTTTGGAAGGAACAATGCCCATTACATTTCTTGATTCGTGTTTTCTTGTGAATTGAGATGTTATGTTTATATCAAACGTTGCTCCTTCCTCATAAATAGAATCTTGTACCTGAATATAAGTATTTGCAAATGTTTTGGTTGAAACAGACCAAGTGAATTTTCTATCAGTAACTTCAATAATTGGAAAAATTGCGCTTAATTCCTCACCTATTGGCTGAATCAACTTTAGGGTATCAGCTGTGATTTTTGTAAAATCCAGGAGAACACCATTATATAAGGTGTCATTCTGAAGTTGTTCAATGGTTGAAAGTAGTACTTTGGAATCCAATAGTTCTTTTACCGAAATTTTTTTCGGTATGATTTGCATTACTGCGCCACTGCTGGATGGATGAACTAAAAAATGTTTTCCTGGAATTAGTTTTTTTTCGTTATGAACTACGTCCATATTTCCTGGGAAGGTGTTCACGTTGAAAGAAAAACTTTGAAAATAGTTCCCATTAATCGGAGCTATTTCATTTTTTTCGAAATATTTTTTGATGTATTCTGATGCCAAAGAATCGCCAGAATTAACATATCCTCGGCCATGAAACGCTGAACTACATAAGGCTTCAGTGTGAGATTTGATTTCCGAAAGTTGTGCTTGTGAAGGTAGAATTAAACAAAAGAATGCTATAAAAACACAACTTAATTTAACCATGTCTTCTTTTCAACTTGGTTATGAAATCTAAAACGGTCGAACTTTCTAAATCCCAATTGTACTTATTGGCATAAACAGAGGCGGTAATTAATGCGTCGTGATAAGTTGAATCGCTATCAATTTGCTGAATCGTCTCGTTAAACTCGTCTTTTGAACCATTAAATAATTCATTGATATAAACGAATTTTTCATTCAAACCGAAACAATTATTCAAGGTTTCTAATCGTGACATACCGATTTGATTGAATAAATCTGCTTCAATCACGGAAAAAGTTTCGATGAAAACCTTATTCTCTTCCCCAATAGGTGTTCTTTTGATTTGCTCCATTATCAAATGCTCTTCTGCAATTCCATGTTCTTCATGACTGGAAGAAGTGATGTTGACATGCTCAATCGTTTCTTCCTCAATGATTTCATCTTTAATTACTTCTGCAGTATCATTAAAAAGATCAAAAGAAAACGCCGAGTCTTGATCCGAAACCATAGTGGTTTCAATGTGGGTACCAACACTTTCATTTATATCATTTTCTTGTTGCTTAGTAGAAACAGCATCGATTGGTTCCATTATGATTGGCTGTTCTTCAGAAACGTTAACTAACTCAGGTTGGATTTCAATTTTTTGTTCTTCTGAAATGTTTTTATTTTCATAAGCTTTATATCTCAAGATGATAGCACGTTCATAAATTTCTAATGATGACTTCACCATTTGATCAAGTTCATCAAGTTCTAACAAGCCGCTTTCCAATTTTTTAATAGTCTCTTGCAGGAATAGGATGTTAGTGTGCATTGTTTTGAGATTAGACATAGGGTTCTTTATTTGAAATTTTTCAACATTTTCGCAAAGTTGCTAACTTGAACTTAAAATTGAACATCAAATTAACGACTTTTGATTAGCAAAATTACCAATTGATTTATCAGTTAGTCAACATTGTAGTGAGATTTTCTCATAAATTGAATGTTGATAACATATCTAAATTTGTTTGAATATGTTTTTAGAACAATTTCCCACGGAGGGGCGCCAAAACGGCTGGATAGAAGTCGTTTGTGGCTCCATGTTTTCAGGCAAAACTGAAGAGTTAATTCGTCGTTTGAGAAGAGCACAATTTGCTAATCAAAAACTTTTATTGTTTAAACCACTCGTTGATAATCGCTATCATGAAGAAAATGTGGTGAGTCATCAAGGCACAACCTTAAAAGCACAGGCTGTTGAAAATGCTGCTGAAATTTTGACAATATGGACAAATGAGCGTGTTGTAGCCATTGATGAAGCGCAATTTTTTGATGATGGGGTAGTAGAAGTTGCAAACACCTTGGCAAAAAAAGGTGTAAGAGTTATATTGGCCGGTTTAGATATGGATTACCTAGGTGTTCCTTTTGGTCCCATGCCGAAAATATTATGTATTGCCGAATACGTAACTAAAGTGCATGCAATATGTGTATCTTGCGGTAATTTGGCTCAGTTTTCTCACAGAACGGCAGAGGAAAAAGATCAAGTATTGGTTGGAGCCACTGAAAAATATATGCCGCTTTGTCGTTCTTGTTACAATAAAACAGCACATTGAAACTAAATCTAGAACTGAATGATTTTGCTACAGCTGTTCATGGAACAGTGCATGGTATAACGATTCAAGGTGCTATTGATGTTGTACTCATCGACACCCGAAAAATCATAGATTCAGCAACATCCGTATTTTTTGCCTTAAAAGGAGAATTTCGCGACGGACATCAATTTATTGAATCCGCGATTGAAAAAGGAATCATGTATTTCGTAGTGAGTAAACTTCCTGAGGCGCAGTTATTGGACAGAGCGACATTCATCGAAGTTGCTGATACCACCCAAGCTTTGCAAAATCTCGCTGCGTTCCACCGTCAAAAGTTTAATTATCCTGTAATAGCGATTACTGGCAGTGCCGGAAAAACGACGGTAAAAGAATGGTTGTACCATTTACTAGCCGATTCCAAAAAAATCATTCGCAGTCCCAAAAGTTACAATTCCCAAATTGGTGTTCCTTTATCGCTGTTGGAGCTTAACGAAAATGCTGATTTAGCATTGATCGAGGTTGGTATTTCCAGGCCAGGAGAAATGGAAAAATTGGAGCCTATCGTTAAACCATCTTTTGGAATTTTTACATCTTTTGGTCGTGCTCACGAAGAAAATTTTATTTCCAACAGCCAACATCTGGAAGAAAAATTAATCTTGTTTAAAAATTGCAGTTTTACCATATTTCCCGAATCCATTGCCTTGAGTAAAGCACAAATGCTTTCCACTCGTGGCGAAATGGCTATGGAAGCAAAGTATAAAAAAATAATAGCGCATTGTCCTTTTCAAGATAAAATAAGTTTGCAAAATGCAACACTCGCAATTGCTGCTGCAGCTCATATCATTGGTGAAAAAAATATTCAAGTTTCTAGGGTTGAAAGTTTACCTAGATTGGCACTTCGAATGGAACTTTTTGAAGGTATTCATGGCAATACGATTATCAACGACACCTACAACTTAGATCTCGACGCTTTAAAGCATTCTCTCGAATATCAATTAACTATTGCGGAAAATAGACCTCGAGTAGTTATAATTGGGTTGGATGAAGATAATTTTTTTAAGAAAAGTGAGATTGAGAAAATAGTACAATCCTATCATACCGACAAGTATTTTATTGTATCAGAAAAGGACGAAATACCAGTCAATTTTAAAAATTCAATAGTTCTACTCAAAGGAACTCGAAATATGAACATGCAACGATATGTCAAAGTGTTCAGATTAAAGAGTCATAAAACTTTAGTAGAATTTGATTTAACGAATTTGAAAGAAAACTTATCGGTATTCAAGAATAGTCTGAATCCAGGCGTTAAACTTTTGGCCATGGTGAAAGCGCAATCTTATGGTTCAGGTGTGGAAAAAATGGCATCATTTCTAAGCAATCAAGGCATTGATTATTTTGGGGTTGCTTATGCAGACGAGGGTGTTGAACTCAGAAATGAAGGCATAACCGCGCCAATTTTAGTAATG
>CANHJY010000108.1 GCA_947461185.1 Flavobacteriales bacterium | reverse complement strand
TACCTCTGAAACATCCTTTAATTTTTTATCATAATCATCAGGAAATTTAGAGACATCGTCAGATCTGAAATCTTTGAACACTTTAAACCATTTGATCGCCTCTTCATCATTCATTAATCCATAGTTAATTACTCCGAGACAATAACTGCAATTGGCATGATAGTCTTCGCATAAGGTTAAGGTTTCTTCAAATAATTCAGCAGCAAGTGCAAAACATTTTTCTGCCATAGAGGTATTTGTTTGTTTTTCGTAGTAACGCTGCCCCATATCATACAAAAACATAGCATATTCATAATTGACTTTTGCGTTATCTGTAGCTTCTGCCAAAGCGGATTTATAAAGTTCGACAGCATCCTTGTCATTTTCACTGTCTTTTGCCTTATCAAGGATTTTTAGTATTTTTTTGGATGGATTTTCGCAAGAAAGATTGGCATCCTCCTGAGCATGAATAATTGAAATATTCATTAAGAGAATAAGCAAATAAAATTTTTTCATTATGTCAATTTGAAGAAGACAATTTATATCGAACAAATGAGTGAAAAGTTACAATTTTAACCTTCTAAATTTCAATCTACCAGTAAAGTTAAATTCTAAAAATACTTTAGTACATTAATAATTTCAAAATGGCTATTTTTGAGCTTTACAGTAATTTATGAATAAAATATTTATAATCATCGTTTTTCTATCAGGAATTCAATTATCCTATTCTCAAAAAAAATCTAAAGATGATTCTTCAAAGCCACTCTTTGACGCATCAACTGTTTCGGGTCTTTCAATTAGATCAATTGGCCCTGCTTTAACATCTGGAAGGATTGCTGACTTTGCTATACATCCCACTAACAAAGACATTTGGTATATTGCAGGGGCATCTTCTGGAGTTTGGATGACAAGCAATCATGGATCAACATTTACACCAATTTTTGATAATTACGGTTCGTTTTCCACATCATGCGTCGAGATTGCTGCGAGTAATCCAAATACTATATGGGTGGGTACGGGCGAAAATAATAATCAACGCTCTGCAGCATATGGTGATGGAGTATATAAATCAATAGATGGGGGCAATTCTTTTGAAAATATGGGATTGCAAAAATCAGAGCATATTGGAAATATTATTATTCACCCCACAGATGAAAATACTGTTTGGGTTGCTGCATATGGCCCTCTTTGGAGTTCAGGCGGTGAACGTGGAGTTTACAAAACTACTGATGGTGGTAAAACTTGGACAAGAACTTTGTTTATTTCTGATGAAACAGGTATTTCTGAAATAGCAATTGATCCTACAAATCCTCAAATATTATATGCAGCTGCGCACCAACGTAGAAGACATGAATGGACGTATATTGGTGGTGGTCCGGAATCCACTTTTTATAAATCAGAGGATGGCGGAACAACTTGGCGAGAAATCACCAATGGATTACCTAAAGGTGAAATGGGAAGAATCGGGCTTGCTGTGTCGCCAGTAGATCCAAATATTGTATATGCGATTATTGAAGGGAAATATGATAAAGGTGGATTCTTTCGTTCCACAAATAAAGGAGAATCATGGAGCAAAATGTCTGGATTTAGTACAAGTGGGAATTATTATCAAGAAATTATTTGCGATCCTAAGGATAAGGATAAAGTATTTGCCATGGATACTTACATGCATCACACGGAAGATGGCGGAACAACTTTTAAACCAACGGGTGAACATCAAAAACACGTTGATAATCATGCTTTATGGGTAGATCCTGACAATACAGAACATTGGATAGCAGGTTGCGATGGTGGTATTTACGAAACCTATAATTCGGCTAAGCAATGGTATTATTATTCCAATTTACCAATTATTCAGTTTTATAAGGTGGTGACAGACAATGCTTTACCTTTTTACAACATATATGGTGGAACTCAGGATAACAATTCAATGGGGGGACCATCCGCTACAAATAATGTAGCAGGAATCCTCAATTCTGATTGGTTTATTACGAATGGCGGAGACGGCTTTGAATCTGCAACTGATCCATTAGACCCCAATACAGCGTATGCTCAAGCTCAATACGGTTGGCTGATACGATATGACAAAAAAACAGGTGAAAAATTCTTTATTCAACCACAACCAGGGAAGGGCGAAGATGCCTATAGATGGAATTGGGACGCACCGTTAATTGTTTCCAATCACGATAACAAAACTTTGTACTTTGCCGCTAACAAACTTTTTAAATCAACCAATAAAGGTGATGATTGGCAAACCATTTCACCTGATCTAACTCGACAAATTGATCGAAACAAATTGGAAGTCATGGATCAAGTTTGGTCGATTGATGCGATTATGAAAAATGGGTCGACTACTATCTATGGAAATATTGTTGCCTTAGATGAATCACCAAAAAGAAAAGGACTCCTTTATATCGGAACTGACGATGGATTGATTCAAGTTTCAGAGGATGACGGTCAAAATTGGACAAAATACAGCTCTTTTACAGGAGTGCCAGAATTTACAAGAGTTAATATGATTACGGCTTCTTTGCATGATGAGTCTACAGTTTACGCAGTATTTAACAATCATCGTTCTGGAGATTTTAAACCTTACTTATTGAAAAGTATTGATAAAGGTAAATCTTGGGTAAGTATTGCATCTGATTTACCACAAAGAGGTTCTGTTTATTGCATTAAACAAGATCATTTTGACCCCAACTTACTTTTTGTGGGAACCGAATTTGGAGCTTATTTTTCTAATAATGGAGGTGAAAATTGGATTAAAATAAGTGGTTTACCAACAGTTGCAGTTTATGATTTAGACATTCAAAAAAGAGAAAATGATTTGGTTGCGGCTACATTTGGAAGAGGTTTTTATGTCCTAGATAATTACAGCCCTTTACGACTTTTAACCTCGGAGAATTTAGAAAAGAAAGGTCATGTATTTCCAATCAAAGATGCCCTACTTTATATTCAAGCTGATCCACTTGGATTGGAAGGCACAGGATTTCAAGGTGCCAACTTATGGTCATCTTCTAACCCAGCATTTGGAGCCACTTTTACAATTTATATAAAAGATCAAGACAAAACGCTTAAAAACACGCGTATTGAAAAAGAAAAAGAATTGGAAAAAAGTAAATCCGATGTATTCTACCCAACCTTTGATGATCTGCGAGCAGAAAAGAACGAAGATAATGCACAGTTGATTCTTGTAATTTCCGATAGCAAAAAGAATGAAATCAGAAGGATCATTACAAGTCCACAAAAAGGAATTCAGCGTATAACATGGAATCTCAGATCTACCTCTTCGAATCCGGTAAACATTGGTACAACATCGGACAAAAATAATGGATTCCTAGTATCAACAGGAAAATATACATTAGACGTATTCTTGGTCAAAGATGGAAAAGTCGACACGATTAGCAATGATTTAGATTTTAATGTTAAGCCATTGTTTGAAAAAGAATATAACGTCACTTATGCTAATGAAGTGGATGTTTTTAAAGAGGACATAGCAGCAACGGCTAAAATGATCAATAATGCTTCTTCAATTTTGCAGGCTGCGCAATCTAGAATAAATACAATCATTTATGCATTAAAAGAATATCCAAACACCAATATTGGAAACCTGGAATTGGCAAGAGAAATTAACTTAAGTTTAGACTCTTGCGGTATATTAATGAATGGTGATGGCCTAAAAACATCAAGGGAATTTGAAACCTACCCAGGTTTTTCTCAACGTTTTGGGCTTCTTGAATATTCACTTTACGACAATACATACAAGGTGACATCTACACAACAAAGAATTCTTGAAATCGTAAAAGAGGAATATAATTTATTCCGTAATCAACTTTCGCCACTATTGATAAAAATTAATACACTTCAAGAAGAACTTATTAATCAAGGCGTTCCAATTCTTGAAAAATCGAATTTAAAATGGGATTGAGAAAAACTAACATGAATATTCGTAAAAAAAAATAAACGTAATAGGTATTTTTTTTTAAATTTTAGTGTTTGTATTTAGAAAAATCATACTTTTCTGAGGCGTATAAACGCTTTACCTTAACACTACCTATTAAAAATGAAACCTACTGTAAAATTGCCAAAAGGCAATCCCAGTGGTTATACTGTTAATTCAGTTAACGATATTACTGGAAAGTCATGTACCCTAAATGAATTTGAGCATTCTTTAAATAATCAATCAGGAAATTTAATCTGCATTGCAGGTTTGGATGGAAAATTTCACTACGTCAACACTAATTTTTGCAATACATTAGGTTATTCTAGGGAGTTCATCCTTTCCCAACCATACACTCATTTTATTCATCCAGATGATATTCAAACAACACTAGAGGTGTTAAAATATCTTTTTATGGAAAAGAATTATATTCATTCCTTCAAAAATCGTTACATAAAGTCAAATGGTGATATCATAAATTTTGAATGGAGGGGAACCTTTGATGAGCAAAAAAAATGCATTTATGCCACAGCCAAGGACATTTCAAAAGAATCATTCATTAAAATCACATCTAAAAATCATAAAAACCAAATTAGCTACCTTCAGGATTTGGTAAAAATTGGTTTCTGGAGTTATAATCTGTTTACTTTAGAATTAACGTGGTCTAGAGAAATGTTTGCTATTTATGAATCTAATCAACCTGATATAAGCGTTCATAAACTTGAAATCAAACATAACAATACATTTAATGAAAACCCTTGTCATTGGCAAAAAATCAACACCAATAAAAAATATAGAGAAGAAATACTTGACATAGAACATATATTGCCATCCGGTAAGGTAAAATGGATTAAAGAAACCACAGAAAAGATATTTAATAAAAACGGAGAATTAATCCGAATAGAAGGTATATCAATAGATGTTACAGAAATTAAGCTTTGTAAAGAAAAAGTTTTTAAAATAATAGAAGAAAAAGATATTCTTTTAAAAGAACTACATCACCGCGTAAAGAACAACATGCAGATTATTTCCAGCATGCTCAACTTACAATCGAATCTAATTGATGATGATAATTTAAAGTCTTTATTTTCGGAAAGTCAGCAACGCATAAAATCTATGGCATCTGTCCACGACCTACTTTTCCAATCGCCGAATTTCAATACCATCGACTTCAGATCATATTTAAATAAATTAATAAATGACATCATAAATTCATTTAAGGCTCCAGCGCAAGAAATAGCGTTGTTTTTAAAAACCGATGAAATAAGGTTTTCCTTAGATAAAGCAATTCCATTAGGTTTGCTTATCAATGAATTAGTTACCAACTCAATAAAGCATGGCTTTAAAAACAGAAAAAATGGCAGTATTTATATTCAATTGAGTTTCATGTACAATTCTAAATACGAACTACTATATAAAGATGATGGTAATGGATTTGATACAGAATCAAAAATCAAAGAGGATAGTCTCGGAATGATGCTAGTCGAAAATCTTACTGAACAACTTGACGGTCAACTATTCCGAAAAACAAATTCAGAAAAAACGTGTTACAAGCTATTATTTTAGGAAATTATTAGTGGATTTTTAACTTTTTTATCAGTTAAACTCAAATCAAGAACCTCGGTCATTTTTTCTACAAAATGAAAAGTCATTCCTTTTAAGTACTCTGGATTGATTTCATCTATATCTTTTCTATTTTTTGCACAGAGAATAATTTCATTTATTCCTGCTCTTTTCGCAGCTAATATTTTTTCCTTTATACCTCCAACTGGAAGTACATCTCCACGTAGGGTAATTTCACCAGTCATTGCTAAATTCTTTTTAACACGTTGTTGCGTGAACAAAGATGCCAAAGCTGTTAACATAGTAATTCCTGCACTTGGCCCATCTTTAGGTGTTGCACCTTCGGGAACATGAATATGTACATTATGTTCATCAAAAACATTTTGATCCAAACCAAGTAATTTAGAATGTGCTTTCAAAAACTCTAGTGCAATAACAGCGGATTCTTTCATAACATCGCCTAAGTTACCTGTCAAAGTTAATTTACCTTTACCCTTCGTAATTGAAGATTCTATAAACAATATTTCTCCGCCAACTGAAGTCCAAGCTAAACCTGTAACAACTCCTGCAACTTCATTTGAAATGTATTTGGTTTTTGAACGTCCAGCACCCAAATATTTAAATAAATCTTCGGTCGTTATTTTCGAATCAAATTTTTCATCCATTGCGATTTCTCTTGCTCTATTTCTCACGAGCTTAGCAATCATTTTATCCAAACCACGAACCCCAGATTCATTGGTATGCTCTTCGATTAACTTTTCAAGTACTTTTTTATCAACGGAGATATCCTTTTTACCGATTCCATGTTCTTCTATTTGCTTTGGTAAAAGATGGCGTTTGGCTATCTCTATTTTCTCTTCAAGTGTATAACCATTTACTTCAATAATTTCCATCCGATCTCTTAGCGGACCTTGAACAGTGGACATGCTGTTCGCCGTAGCGACAAACATAACTTTTGAAAGATCAAACTCTGTCTCGACATAATTATCGTAAAAGGTCGCATTTTGCTCAGGATCAAGAACCTCTAACAAAGCGGATGAAGGATCTCCATGATTACTCCTACCTAATTTATCGATTTCGTCAAGTACAAAGACAGGATTAGCAATTCCAGATTTTTTGATACTTTGAATAATTCTTCCTGGCATTGCCCCAATATATGTTTTTCTGTGGCCGCGAATCTCAGATTCATCATGAACACCTCCTAAAGACATGCGAATATACTTTCTTCCCAATGCTTCAGCAATAGACTTCCCCAAAGAGTTTTTACC
>CANHJY010000107.1 GCA_947461185.1 Flavobacteriales bacterium | reverse complement strand
GTGGGAATTATTTCAAAATCAAAAGAGTTAGGAAATCACACTGAATTAAAGAATGATTTTTTTGAGTTTTCAGTTTTCAACAACCAACGAAAGGAATTCCTAAATCTTATCTCCTTTGATGAATTGAAACAACTATTCTAAATCGTTATGTTCCAGTGTAAACGAAATTGAATTAATAATGATAAAGTGCACTTGAGTTCTTAGTGCAAGCAGATTTAGTTCTACAATTGATAATGAACATTGCAAAATGACTATTTTACAGAAGCTCAGTACTGTATTCTTCGTATTGATATTTTTATTGTCCTTTGTTTTAACGATCACAATCGTTAAATTTTTATTAGTTATTTATTCGATTTTTTCACAGAAGAAAATAAAAAATTCAGTCCTTTTTCTTGAAAATTTCCCGAAGGAAAATGCTGGGTATTATTACCGATCTAAGGTATGGGCTGATTTTTTCAAAAATGACGGATGCAAAGCAAAGGTGCTAACGTTGTTTCGTGATAAAAAAAAATGGGAGGTAGCTACGAGCAAAGGTTTGAAAAAGTTCATCGTCTTTTCTCTTTGGATCCGCATTTATCACTTGTTTGTTTCATTAAAATACGAACGCGTCATCGTTCGACGAGAATTACTGTTTTACAATGAATATGGGAATTTATTCCTCGAAAAAATATTAATTCGTATTCATCCCAACTGCATCTTAGACTTTGACGACGATATAGGCGCGTCTAAGAAGGAGCCACGTAAAATTGACAACATCATCGGTAAAATATTAATGGAAAATGGCAACAAATTCAATCAATCGTTAATTACCTACAAACGATTTATAGTTGGATCTGAATATTTAAAAGAACTTTTACTGAGTACAAATAAGGCGGCCGATATACTTGTCGTCCCAACGTGTGTAGACTTTTCTGAATTATCGCCTCACCGTCAATTTTCTCCAATAGTGTTTGGGTGGACAGGAATTACCACAAACATGTCATTGCTTGATGCACTTATCCCAATTTTCAATAAATACAGTAAAGACTTTTCTTTTTCATTAAATGTAATCAGCGGACAACCTTACCTTCCTCCTATTGATCCATCGTTTGTCATACATTCTATTCCATGGAGCTTAGAAAACGATCAGAACAATCTTTCCCAGATTAATATAGGACTAATGCCTTTAGAGAATTCCATGATGACAAAGGGCAAATGTGGGTTTAAATTGATTCAATACATGTCATTAGGAATCCCATCGATTGGTCAAAACATAACAGTGAATGCACAAATCATTCCTAGCAATGAACATGGTTGGCTTGTTAATGATCTTAAAGATTGGGATAAAGCCATTTTTGATGTCTTAAATTCAACACCAAAGACACTTCAAGAAATAGGAACCAATGCCTTTTTGCACATTCAAAAAGAATACACTTTTGAGGCGAATTACGAAAGAATGAAATCTTTTGTGTTCAGGAATTGACCATTCATTTGTTTAGGATACGAACAATTTCTTCTTCTGAGTTTGTTTCAAACAAGTGTTTATTGTTTTTGATTTTTTCTAAATCCCAATCCCACCATTTTTTTAAATTGAGCAAATCTATGGTACTTGGACTGAACCTATATTTCACTATTTTCGCTGGTACACCAGCAACTACAGCATAATCGGGAACATCACAATTTACTACACTATTGGCACCAATGATTGCACCATTGCCAATTTTAACACCAGATAAAATCACACTATCCATACCAATCCATACATCATTACCTACAAGAATATCACCCTTCGAAACAAGGTCCTCTTTACTAGATCCATCAAAAAAAATGCTGTGCATCATATACGTGGTTAAACGATCACTGTGATGAAAATACTCTTGGAAAGACACATTCCGAGCAATAGAACAAAACTTCCCAATTTCAATTCGGTTGATACTACTGTATAAACTTGTATTGGGTCCGCTAATTGAAGAATAATCACCAATACCAATATTTCCAGTTAGATGAACTCCTTTTGATAGAATCACTCCTTTGTTAATTTGAACATTACCAAACACATAAGCATTTTCTAACTTTGAATCCGGATGAATATGCTGCTTATTGACAACATTTATCTGTGATGTTTTCGCAAATGAATTAAAAATTATTATACTAATTCTTGATAGAATTTTATTGACTAAATTCATTGTTTACAATTAAGATTCTTTAAATTTAACCATTTTAAACAATCTAATTTGCATGCTCAAAAGAGGTATTTTGTTTTTAATCGATTCGACGTTGGAATCAAACGTCCGAGCTTTAAAAACAATCCAATCTTTATCTAAAAAATACAGCGTTTACGTTTTCCATCGAGGTGAACTAAATGAAAAATCTAGGTATCTTCAAATTCCAGATACACATTTTACAAGTTTGCCCCACTCCTCATTGTCTTTCTTTAGGAGAACTATTTTTCTTGGAAATGATTTTAAAATCAATGCAGAACTGCAACTTTCAGATATGTTGTTGTCACACATACATGCCGTGTATTGCGTTGATCTTTGGACTCTACCCACGGGACAAACCATTGCGCGTAAAAACAATTTAAAGTTAATTTACGATTCATATGAAATTTGTGCTGAAACATTGTCTCAGCAATACCCTTTGAGGGGATATTCACTGAAGTCAATCTTTTTCAGGTTTTGGGTAGTCCTAAGCAAGAAATTTTCTCAAAAAACCGAGAGAAAATCGCTGAAATCTGTTGATTTATTCATCACAACAAGTCCGAGTTATTTAAACTATTTCAAACAAAAATATACTATCGATAATTCAGCAATTGTTATGAATTGTCCTGACTATATTACCGATATTAAACCAATTGATTTACACGATCGATTTGGCATAAATCGAACCAAAAGTATTGTTCTGTATATCGGCTGGTTTAATAACGGCAGGAAATTACAAGAACTCATTTCTGCTTCACCAATGCTAGACGATGATTTACATTTATTATACTTAGGTAAGGGACCTATTTTACCAGAATTGAAGCATTTGGCAGCTAATCTTTCAAATGTAAGTATCGAAGGTCCGTTTGAGATGTATCAAACCCATTCCCTTATTCAAGGAGCAGATATGGGAATATTATTGCTCGACAATACCAATATTTCAAAACACAACGCATCTGCAAATAAAGTATTTGACTTTTTACTGTGTGGAATCCCCATGATTCTGTCAAACTCGCCTGAGAATAAGAGAATTGCGTTATTAACGAATCAATTTTATCTGGTTGATTCACTCACGTCAACTGATTTAGCAATATCTATAAATGCCGCTATAAAAGAAGTTAAACAAAAAGACAAGTCTACTATATCTGAAGAATTAAAAAGCCTCTCAAAAAATCAGTTTAATTGGCAAAATCAAGAAGTTGTGCTATTGAAATCAATCGACGGAGTCTTCAATCCACCAAAGTTTTAGCGAACAGAACCCTAAAAATGAAAAAACTACTGATCCTTGCTTATGACTTTCCACCCTATGTTTCCGTAGGTGGCTTGAGGCCCTATAATTGGTTTCGATACTTAAAGGATTTTGATATTGAGCCCATAGTAATTACGAGACAATGGTCGAACACCCACGGCAACCAGCTCGACTATATTTCACCTGGAATTTCACCTTTGGTCATCGAAGAAAAAAGTGATCGAGGAACAATTTACCGTACGCCATATCACCCTAATTTAAGCAATCGGCTTTTGTTAAAATATGGGGATTCTCGCTTTAAACTCGTTCGCAAGTTGATTTCTGGTTATTATGAGTTCGCTCAATATCTGTTTCCCATTGGTCCGAAATCGGGATTGTACGATTGCGCTCGAAAATACCTCAAGGAAAATAAAGTAGATGCTATTATTGCTACAGGCGACCCTTTTGTTTTGTTTTCGTATGCTTCAAAACTGAGTAAAGAATTTGATATTCCTTGGATTGCAGATTACAGAGACACATGGGTTCAAGATAAAACGAGGTCCGGAAATCGCTTAACTAAAGGTTGTAATTCGTTTTTTGAACGAAGATATTTACGAAACGCAGAAAAGGTGATTACCGTTTCTAATTTCATCAAGAAGCAACTTCAGCAAAATATCCCCGATAAATCCTATGAGATTGTGCTGAATGGGTTTGATCCAGAAGAAATGGAAAAAGGAAAACAAATTGCCCAGCAAGAAGAAGTATTTACAATATCTTTTGCTGGATTAATTTACAAATGGCATCCATATTTAAGTTTTCTGGATATATGCGAAAAACTTATTGTCGAAGAAAAAATTAAGTTACGCTTGAATTTTTACGGAATTAATAACAAAGAAGAAATCGAACTTTTTTTAGAACAAAAATGCCCGAATTTAAAAGGAAGTACCACGATTTACGGAAAAGTTGAAAATGAAATTTTAATTCAAAGGATAGCGGTTTCTAATGCTTTTTTGTTATTCAATGATTACTCTATTTTAGGCACAAAAATTTTCACTTATTTGGGTTTAAATAGACAAATAATCCTATGCTATGCCAACGATGATAACGCTCGTCAATTGAAAGATAAATTTTATAATCTCGAAGAATTTGAGTCCGAAAGTAAACAGTTGCAAATGGAGTTAATTCAGAAAACTAACTCAGGAATTATCGTCGAAAATGAGCAACATCTCAAAGAAGTCATTATGGAATTATACAGAGAGTTTTCTGAAACAGGCAAGGTTAAATGTGAGTCGCAAGGAATTGAGAATTATTCCAGGAAATTGCAAGTTGAAAAACTAGCGCAGCTGATTAAAAATATTTAAAAATGATCGTTATTGTTGATTATGGAATGGGTAATCTAAATTCGGTTAAAAGGCGACTGGATTCCCTCGCTCAAGACGTTGTGATTTCCAATGATTCTCGTGTGATTGCACAAGCTGAAAGACTTATTCTTCCTGGTGTTGGTCATTTTGGACAAGCCATGGATAATTTAAAAAAAATGAGTTTAATAGCAATTTTAAATGATCTGGTCATCGAGTCAAAGATTCCCGTACTTGGAATATGTTTAGGTATGCAACTAATGACGAAAAGCAGTGAGGAGGGTGATGTTGAAGGGCTTGGATGGTTTGATTGCAATACCGAAAAAATGAAGGTTGGAAATAATTCAATTTATAAGCTTCCCCACATTGGTTGGAATACTATAACCTTTGAACAATCTAACCAATTAATGGAAGGTATAGAATGGAATAGTGAGGTTTATTTTGTCCATAATTACGGCGTATATAACGCACCTCAAAATCAAATTCTGAATCATACAGATTATGGCTCTTCATTTGTGTCTGCACTCCAAAAAGACAACATTATCGGCATGCAATATCACCCTGAAAAAAGTCATGATGTAGGGTTGCAAATATTGCGAAATTTTTTAAAATTCAATTGATTATATGTACCGCCCTCGTGTTATTCCAGTTTTGCTTTTGAAAAATAATCACCTCGTGAAAACCGTTGGTTTTTCAAATGCCAATTACATAGGTGACCCCATAAATGCAGTTCGACTTTTTAATGATTTGAGGGTTGATGAATTGGTTTTTTTAGATATCGATGCTACAAAATCAGGTAGGTGTATTGATATTGATTTAGTCCGAGAAATAGGGGAGGAGGCCAATATGCCTTTTTCAGTTGGTGGTGGTGTAAAACATTTAGATCAGATTAGAGATATTATTGCAGCTGGCGCGGAAAGGGCAATCATTGGAACCCAAGCAGTAGAATCTCCTAACTTTATTATTGATGCAGTAAAACATTTTGGAACATCCACGATATCCGTTTGTATCGATGTGAAAAAAAATATTTGGGGTAAAAAGAAAGTATTCATTAAAAATGCGAAAGTTAACACATCCTTAGATGCCTTTGAATTTGCAAAAAAAATGCAAACACTCGGCGTGGGTGAATTAATTGTGCAGTCTGTTGATAATGATGGAAAAATGCAAGGTTATGACTTGGAACTTATTCAGAATATTTCAGAAGCTGTTAATATTCCGGTTGTTGCGCTTGGCGGTGCGGGTTCAGTTCAAGACCTTCGAAATGCATGGCATATAGGCAAAGCAAATGGATTAGCTGCAGGAAGTATTTTTGTTTATCAAGGAACCAAAAAAGGAGTCTTAATCAACTATCCCCAAAAATCAGAGTGGTTTTATTAGTTCATCCTAGCTTTTTCGCGTAAATTTTCTTCTTAGTCAATACACCACAGATTAACCCAGTCTGTCGTTACTTTTGCAAACCCCGCCAAACCAAGTTTTTCTAAGTCAATTATTGATTTCAAGTCATTTCTACGTACAACTACTTAGGGTATTTGTTAGGTCTACGTAGTGTGTCTATTTGGTACTACGTAATTTGCATTTGAGGTCATGGGAATCTAGTATTGATGCGCTCAAAGGGGTGTTTCTTTGCTTCATAGAACAAAACAAAGCGTTATGAAAGCAGTAAGCAATACCATCTCAAAATTAGTTAAGTCACTAGCAGTAGTATTGATCGCTATGAGCGCTCAAGCTCAAACTGGGAAAGTTTGGGTAACTGTAGCAGAACCATCTGCATTAGGATTAAAAGTTGAGTCTGGAAAATTGACTACTCAAGTATCAGCATTGAATAACATGTTTAACACATTGAATGTAGTTACCATGGAACAAGCGTTTCCTGCATCAAAGAGAGGAAGCTTAACCAATGTATACGAAATCACATGTGGATGTGACGCTAATGTTTTATTGCAAGAAGTAGCAAAGCAAAGTACTTATTTCAGCAAACCAGAAATCGTTGAGGCTTTCGATGCTTTGTTTACGCCAAACGATTTCAATACTTCGGTTGCTAACGATTACGCTTTAAATTTGATTAATGC
>CANHJY010000106.1 GCA_947461185.1 Flavobacteriales bacterium | reverse complement strand
TTTATTAAAATAAGTGAATTAAGCACAAGGAATTGCTTATATTTGCTTCTAAATTATTGCACAGATGATAAAGAAGATTCACTATTTGGTTGTCCTGGTAGTTTCGTTTGTATCACATTTTACTTATGCTCAGCCAACATCCGGGGCTACGGATAATGATTTACAATTAAATACGATAACGACAGCCGTTCCTTTTGTTGCGATCACACCTGACTCACGTGCTGGTGGTATGGGGGATGCAGGGACAGCTTTAAGTGCCAATTCGAATTCCATTTATTGGAATACATCGATGCTCATATTTTCAAAAGAAAAGGCAGAAATGAGTATGTCCTATACGCCTTGGTTACGTCAATTAACCAATGATATCCATTTGTCTTATCTCTCTGGTTATGGTAAAATTGGAGAACGTTCGGCTGTTGCTGGTGCATTGAGATTTTTTAGTTTGGGAGAAATTACCTTTACTGATGCTAGTGGAAATGTCATTCGAGACGATAAACCAAGTGAATTTGAATTAACTGGTGGTTATGCTTTTCAGTTGAGTGATAAAACAAGTATTGGGATCAATGGTAAATTTATATACTCAAACTTAACTGGTGGTTTAACTGTTGCTGGAGTAAATACGAAAGCAGGTGTTGCGGGAGCAACAGATATTTCGTTTACGTATTTCAATGATGAAGCGGAAATAGGAAACATTGATGGTACTTATTCTTTTGCTACCACATTAAATAATATTGGAAATAAAATAGCCTATTCCGAATTGCAATCGAGGGATTTTCTTCCGATGAATTTGAAAATAGGAAACTCCTTCAAAGCAGAATTAGATGGTTACAATAGCCTTTTGTTTTCTATCGATTTACAAAGATTATTGGTTCCAACGCCAGCTTTCTATGATTTTGTAGACGCGGATGGTGATGGTCAATCTGATGATTACACGATGTTAGCAGGAAGGTCTGATGATGTTGGAATTATTTCGGGGATGTTTCAATCTTTTTATGATGCTCCCGGTGCCGTAGCTGTTGATGATAACGGAGATTACATTCAAAATACTGACGGAACCTATCAAGTAGTTAAAGGATCCAGATTTAAAGAGGAACTTTCTGAGATTAATATTTGTGCAGGACTTGAATATTGGTACAATAACGTTTTGGCAATTAGAGCCGGATATTTCTACGAGAACAAAAATAAAGGTAATAGGCAGTATTTTAATGCCGGTATCGGTTTCCGATATAACATGTTAGGAATTGACGTATCTTATCTTGCGGCAGTTACGCGTCAAAGTCCATTGGCAAATACATTAAGATTTACCTTAAGATACCATTTCGGAGGAAGTCGCTCTTCTTCAAGCTCAGCACCCGAATAGGACATGAAAGATATTCGTGTTGGTTTTGGAATCGATGTTCACAGACTTGCTGATACGCATGAGCTTTTTGTTGGGGGTAAAAAAATCGAATCAGATTTAGGAAGTGTTGGTCATTCAGATGCGGATGTTCTGCTACATGCTATTTGCGACGCGCTACTAGGAGCATTAAATTTGAGAGATATTGGTTTTCATTTTCCAGATACGGATCCTCAATACAAAGGGGCTGATTCGAAGCTATTGCTCGCTCAGGTTTTTAGTATCATTAAGAATAAAGGTTTTCAAATTCAAAATATTGATTCAACAGTAATACTTGAAAAACCTAAGTTAAATCCTCACATTCCTGAGATGCAGGATATTATTTCAAGAATAGTAGAAGTTGAGTCTGATAGGATTTCAATAAAAGCAACGACACACGAAAAAGTAGATTCTTTTGGGCAACGGGCGGCTATAAAAGCCTATGCCGTTTGTTTATTGATAAAAGTTTAGCTTTTGTTAATCGCTCCTGAGGTTATCTAATATTTATTTGAGCGTTTTTGCAACTTTTCAAGTCTAAAACTCGTCAAACATTCATTGAGTTTTCGTAATTTAACGACAGATTGAAACATACGCTGCTTATATCTTTTATTTTAATGAGTGTCATTGGGATTGCTCAAAAGAACAACACACTTGGTCCGTCAATTGGAGATTCCGGTCTTCTTTATGAAGATTCCAGTATTTCAATTAGTTACAATAAAGCGAATTGCTATCCGAAAATCGGTTTTGATCAAGAGGTTTTAATATTAACTTTTCAAAATGTATCTGACCAGGATATAAAATTGAGCTGGCATTCTATTTTGTATTACAATGGGGTTTGTAAGTCCTGTGATTATCCTGATGAATATACTTTTCAGTTGGAATTAGTTGCGAATACTATTCAGACCGGAAATTGTGATGATTTTGACCAAAGGTTGGTTGTTTTTTCAAAGTTTATTGATACAGGTTATAAGGGAAAGGCTCAGTTAACCAATATTGGTATTGAAAATCTTAAAATTGAACAATGAAGATTTTAAGATATATATCCGTTTTAATTTTTGCATTTGTTTCTGTATCTAATTTATATGCGCAAACATGTAATGATGGTATTCAAAATGGTAATGAAACAGGAATAGATTGTGGAGGAAGTTGTTCTCCTTGTTCAACTCCTTGTCAAGTAACTTTAAGCTCTCAAGTGCCTTCTGTTCAGGGGGGCTGCTGTGATTATTTGCTTGAAATGTTCGATAGTTATGGTGATGGCTGGAATGGTGCGTCAATGAGTGTTGTTGTAAACGGGGTTACTTTTGGACCATATACAGCAACAGGATATGGCACTGAAGTATTAGTACCAGTATGTGATGGTCAAGTAGTAGTTGTAAATTATTTGGCAGCAGGTAGTTGGCCGTCCGAATGCAGCTATTCTCTATCTGATGGGGAAGGAAATGTCGTTTTTCAAGCAGGACCTGATCCGATCGTTGGTTATAATTTATTTATTGGTAACGGCGTGTGTTTTTCACCAGGGGTCTTGGATTGTAATGGTGGTCAAATCAGTTTGATTGCTGAAGGTCAAGGCGCCTCCATTTTAGCATTAGATAATGATTTTGATTTTGGAAATGCTGGTACAGGTTGGACGACAAATGTAGCCGCATCATTCGATAATCCTTGTGATCCTTCAATTGATGGTGGCACTTACATGTGGATGGGAAGTTCTGCTCAACATCCTAGAATTATTCAAACTGTTCCTTTAGATTTATCATGCGGTGGTGAGATTTGTTTTTATTTGGATTTTGCAACGCAAGGTGCTTCTAGTCCTTGCGAAGGAATTGATTTACCTAATGAAGGTGTTTATTTGGAGTTTAGTACCAATGGCGGTGCGAGTTGGACAACTTTAGAATATTTTGGACCAGCTGGAGTCGGAAATAATACCCAAAGTAGTGGTAATAATCCTCAAATGACAAGTTGGAACCAATATTGTTACACCATTCCCCCAGCGGCACAATCTCCTTCAACAATTATTCATTGGGCTCAGACAGGTTCATCTGGAGCGCAAAACGACCATTGGGGTCTAGATAACGTTACAATTACTTCTTTAGCGAATTGTCAGCCATATTGGTATAATTACACTTATACGCCTCAAAATATAGATAATCCGCTTCAGACCTTGGGGATTTCTTCAACAAGTACGTACAACGTGGTCTACACAAATGGTTCCGATTCGTGTGCAGCTAGTGTTACTGTAAATATTCCGCCATGTCCATGTCCTGTCGCGACCATTTCTGGAGGTGGCAATTATTGTCTTGGAGATACTATTCCAACTGTTGATTTTGATGTTACTGGTAATTTTCCAGTAACGATTGTCTATGCATTTAATGGGATTCCGCAAACGCCTTTGGTAGTATATTCAGATACTTCTTTGATTAACCCTGCTGATGGTGTTTATTCAATATTAGCGGTTACGGATACCACACTTTGCACCGGATCATTCTCAGGTTCAGCAACAGTCGAAGCTTTTCCTTCTCCAATAATTGCTGATTTATCGGGTGGCGGCCAATATTGCGATGGTGAGATTATAGATGACATTACTATTTCGGTTATCGGGACAGGATTAGTTTCTATTTTTTATAGTATTGATGGTTTACCACAACCTGTTCTTAGTGATCCGTCTAGTTTTAACCTTGGCAATGTTCCAGGCGAATATATTTTGATCATTTTGTCTGATGATGGCTGTGCAACACAAATTCAGGATACAATAATTATAGATGTTAATCCAGTTCCAACTGCTGACCCTATACTTTTGAATAATGAAATATGTGAAGGTGAAACTTTAGAATTTACATCGTCTGGTGGTTTTGACGCTTATCAATGGTCAGGTCCTGGAAGTTTTAACTCAACTGATCAGAATCCAACAATTGAAAATACTTCAGTAAACGGAACAGGTTCATATAGTCTTATTGTAACCCAGGATGGTTGCGAAAGCCCCTCCGTCGACGTTTCTGCTATTGTTAATCCAATACCTCAGCTGACAGTTTCTAATGATACGATAATCTGTTTAGGACAATCTATTTCCCTTTTTGCTTCTGGTGCAGCACAATTAACATGGAATCCTAGTATTTCAAATGGTGTATCATTTATGCCTTCAGTTACTCAAACATACCAAGTTACAGGAGTTGCTCAAGGTTGCTCATCCTCAACGGAGGTTACCGTTACAGTTCTACCGCTACCAATTCCGGACTTTACAGCTTCAACCTATTTTGGTTATGCTCCTTTATCTGTTGACTTTATTAATAACTCAAGCGAAGCGAATTCCTTTATTTGGGATTTTGGTAATGGTACTAATAATTCCTTAAACGATTTAAGCTCTCAATCTTCAGAATATGGTGCGGCAGGTATTTATTATATTACGTTAAGCGCTTCCAATGGCATATGTGACAGTACTTATATTGATTCCATCGAGGTTATTCCTTATCCTGAAATGACTATTGAGGTTCCGAATGTGTTTTCTCCAAATGGTGATGATGCGAATGAAGAATATATTATTCATGTTGAAAATGGCATTCTTTTTAAGGCTGAAATAATAAATCGTTGGGGTCAATTAATGTATACAATAGATGAAGTCAATGAGGGGTGGAACGGTCTTGTAAATGGAAATCCAGCAACGGAAGGAACCTATTTTGTAAAATATTATGCTAAAGGTCTAGATGGAACTGAAAAAGATGGGGAAACATTCTTCCAATTGGTTCGGTAATTGGCAATAAAATCAATCTGAAAAATTGACATGCTTCTTGGATATCATAAAAAAAGGACCTAATAAAGGTCCTTTTTTTATATCAAAATAATAACTCTAACTTTTAAACTGATGCTATTTTATCTGACATGTATTCGCCAGCTTTCAGTTTACCAACAATTTTAGAGAAGCTTTCAATCGTATATTGAACATCTTCCAAAGTATGAACTGCAGTTGGAATAAGTCGTAAGATAATCATTCCTTTAGGTACGACTGGATAAACGACCATAGAACAGAATATATTGTAATTCTCTCTTAAATCGTAAATTAGGTTAGTTGATTCAGGAATTGATCCGTTCATGTAAACTGGTGTTACACACGTGTCAGTGACTCCTATGTCAAAACCAGCTTCAATTAGTCCTTTTTGAAGGGCATTAGTGATTTTCCATAAATTATCTTTCAGTTCAGGATGATTTCTCATCAGTTCCAATCTCTTTAAAAGACCAGCAACCAATGGAAGCGGCAAGGCTTTGGCAAAAATTTGAGAACGCATGTTGTATCGTAAATATTCAACTACTTGTTCATCAGATGAAATGAATCCACCAATTAATCCAAAAGACTTTGCAAAAGTTCCGAAATATATATCGATGCCATCTTGACAATCTTGCTCTTGACCCGTTCCACCACCTTTCGCGCCAAGCGTTCCGATTCCGTGGGCATCGTCAACAAACAATCTGAAATTGAATTTTTTCTTAAGTGCAACAATTTCCTTTAATCTACCTTGATCACCTCGCATACCGAAAACACCCTCAGTAATTACGAGTATTGCACCACCTTGTTCTTCGGCTAGTTTTGTAGCACGTTCCAATTGTTTTTCACAATCTTCAACATCATTATGCTTAAAAACGTAGCGTTTTCCCATGTGCAATCGAACGCCATCTAGAATACAGGCATGAGATTCAGCATCATAAACAATCACATCTCTTCTATCAACTAAGCAGTCAATTGCGGAGACAACCGCTTGATAACCGAAATTACAAAGAATAGTATCTTGTTTTTCAACAAAAGTTGAAAGTTCAGCTTCTAGTTGTTCGTGAAAATTAGAGTTCCCACTCATCATTCTTGCGCCCATCGGAGCTGCAAAACCGAATTCTGCTGCGGCATCTGCATCAGCTTTTCGAACTTCAGGATGATTAGCTAACCCGAGGTAATTATTTAAACTCCAATTCAAACGTTTTTTACCTCTAAAAATCATGTGAGGACCTATTTCTCCTTCTAATTTTGGGAAAGTAAAATAACCATGAGATTCTTTTGCGTGCTGACCGATAGGGCCTCGGTTAATCTTTATTTTTTCAAAAATATCCTGTACCATAAGGTGATTTCATTTAATGGTGCACCAAGTGCTTAAACAACTTTTTACAAAATTAGATATTTACTATCGACAAATACTTAATAATTTGGTAATTTATTAACACTCATTGTTTCAAATTGATCAGATAATGATCCAGTAAATAAACAAAGGAGGCTATGGCGCCAGCGCCTAATTCTAACTCTCTTTTATTTACATTTTCGAAAACGTCAGACGGTGCGTGATGAAAATCGAAATAGCGCTGCGAGTCTGGTACAAATCCGAAAAGTGGTATTCCCTTATAAGCATCCTTTAAAGGTCCAATATCAACACCTCCATAACCTTTATCAAACTCATACATTTCATATGGGATAAACAAATGGGAAATAGAATCAAGGAAT
>CANHJY010000105.1 GCA_947461185.1 Flavobacteriales bacterium | reverse complement strand
TTATGTTTGTATTAGGAATACGATTTTTTCTTTCCAAAGAACCATTTCCATTTTCTACTTGAATAGCAGCAAAATCTTTCAGCCTGATTTGTTTACCATCATTAGTGGAAAATGTCATTTCCTTGACATCATCTACATTTTTTCTATCAAATTGATCAAGCATTACCCGAATAGCGTATTCATTTCCGGATTCGTCAAATTTAACATCATCGTTACCTGTTAAGGCATTTTGGAGTTGCATCCCAACGACTGCAATTGGCAATCCCAATTGTCCCATTTTCTCTCGATCCAATTCAATTCTAATTTCAGGCGTTACATCATCAGTAGAAATTGTAGGATCTTTAGCTCCTTTCATTTCAAGAATTGCAGCTTTTAATCGTCGCGCCTCTTTGATTAATAAATCTGAATCTTCTGATGATAAAAATATCTCAATCGGTGCTTCTTCGGATTCAACAAGTCCAATATTTACGGCTTTAACCTCCACACCAGGAAACTTACTTTCTATTTTATTTCGAACCTCATTCATGTATTGAATGGTCGGGAATTCAAATTGTTTCCCTGGTTTCATTTTAACCGTAAGTTCAGACTTGTTTTCACTACCAAAAGCAGCGGCACCCATTCCAGAACTTGGACCACCAACATTCGCAAAAACAATATCGATAACATCTTTTTGTGCAAGCAGTAATTGTTCGATTTGCAAAGTGGTTGCATTGTTTTCTTCAAAAGTGGTGCTCTTGTCGTATTTTAATTTTATCATGAATTTACCTTGATCTCCTTGCGAAACGAACTCTTGGCCAACTATCCCTAGTCCCATTGTTGCCATACTCGCAAAGAAAATCGCTATAATTCCCAAACCTGCAAGAATCTTATGGCGCAATGACCAACCAACAAGTTTTACATATTGCTCGGTAAAAATGGTAACCCTTCTTTCAAACCAAATTAATATGACTTGAAAAGGATTTTTTGGATTTAATTTAACCTCTTTCGCAAATCTAGACGCTAACCAGGGTGTCAAGGTAAAACAGACGAATAAGGACATTAAAGTCGAAACCACTACTACGATTGAGAATTGATGGAGTATATCAGAAATAGTACCTTCAATAAATACTACAGGTGAAAAGACCACCACGTCAACAAGTGTAATAGCTAATGCTGTAAATCCAATTTCATTTCTTCCGTCTAACGCAGCTTTTCGACGGTCTTTACCCATCTGTAAATGGCGATAGATGTTTTCTAAGACCACAATGGAGTCATCCACAAGGATTCCGATAACCAAAGACATCGCAAGTAAAGTCATCAAATTCAATGTGTAACCCAAAAGGTACATCGCAATAAAAGTTGAAATCAAGGATGCTGGAATCGAAATCAAAACAATAAAAGCATTTCTCAAACTATGCAAAAAGAGTAACATCACAGCTGCAACAAGTAAAACGGCCAACTCCAAATCATGTAAAACGGCATCGACCGAATCAATCGTTGGAATAGAGGTATCTGTTGCAATTGTAAATTTCACTCCTTCCTTCTTATATTTCTCTTCTAATTCCTTAAACTTATCCTTGGTGGCATTGGCCATATCAACGGCATTGGCATCACTTTGCTTTTTGATACGAAGACCTATACCGTTCTGTCCATTCAAACGACTTACTGCGATTTGATCCTCACTACCATCTGTTATCTCTGCAACATCCCCCAAACGCACCGTTGAAGTTCCCTGAGAATATAAAATCAAGTTCTCTAAATCTTTAACCGTTTGAAATTTCCCCGCCAATCTGACAGTCATTTGTTCAGATTCATTCTTTACCTTACCGGTTGGAAACTCTACATTGGCAGCGGAAATCGATTGGTTTATAACAGCTAATGAAAGTCCATACAACTTCATTTTTTCTTTATCGACATTGACACGAAATGCCCTTTTTTCACCGCCAATAACCTGAACTTCAGCAACGCCCTTTGTTTGTTTAATTTGAGGAAGAATCTGTTCATCCATTAACTCCATGAAATCACGATCATCCATATTGCTGGCAAGCGCGCTCACTTGCAAAACAGGTGAAGCATTCGGCTCTATTTTACCCAATATAGGAGTCGATGCACCTTCTGGAAGATTATTCAGAATATTATTTACTTTTCTCTGAGCATCTTCAAGTGCATTGTCGATGTTTGCAGAAGCTTTGAATTCCAAAAGAACTACGGATGCATTATCCAAAGAGAATGCTGTTACTTCGCTGATATTTTCCAGACCACTTAATGCATCCTCTAGTGGTTTAGAAACTTGGCTTTCTACAGTTGCAGGTGATGCACCTGGATAGGTAGTTGTTACAGTTAGAAGTGGTGGGGAAAAATCCGGTAACAATTCATAACTCAATTGATTATAACAAAGCAATCCACCACCGATTAGAATGGTGAAAATTACAATGATGAATGAAGGACGTTTTATCGAAAGTTCTGTAAGAGTCATTGCTGCTTTTATTTAATTTTTACGTTCGATTTGTTCTGCAAATTCACTTGACCTTTAATCACGATTTTATCATTTTTATCGATACCACTCGCAACCTCGATGTGCGTGCCATCTGAAATTCCTGCTTGAAAAGAAGTAAGAATGGCCTTACCATTTTTAATGACATAAACTTGCGGATTTTGGGTAGAACCTATTAATGCAGAACGAGGAATTGAAAGTGCATTCTTGCTGGTTTGATTGGCAACACTCATATTTCCGTACATTCCGGCCATTAATTCCTTATTCGGATTGCTAACCGTTACTTGAACAGCAAAATTGTGTGATTTATCCGCTTGTACTGCGATATTGGTTATTGTGCCGTCAAAATTTTTGTCAGCATAAATATCTGCTTTTACATTCACTTTTTGACTTTTACCAAACTTCATGATTTCAGCCTCAGGAACATATACAGTGAGTTTCAAACTGGAAACATCTGTAATTTCAAAAAGTGGTATTCCTGGACCAACTACTGAACCTAAATCGATAAACTTCTTGGTAATTACACCAGAAAATGGAGCTTTTATTGTTGCGCTATTGATTTGTTTTTGCAACTGTTTCTTTTGAATTTCCAAGGATGCTAAAGCCAACTTGTTTTTTTCTGCCTGAACTTCAGGAATTGCCTGACTTGCAGAAAGTGAAGTAAATCGCTCATCATCTTTCTTTTGACCTTTGATGGTTACTTCCAAATTTTGAAGTTGCAATAAAAGGTACTCATTATCGACTTTCGCTAAAACTTGACCAGAAGTTACATAGTCACCTTCTTTAACTAACATTTGAAGAATCTTACCGCTGGCATCAGATCCAATTGAGTTTTGTCTAATTGGTTCAAACGTTCCCATAAAAGTCAATGCATTGTCAAAACTGTGCATTGCTGGAACGGTATCCTCAACTAAAATTGGGGCGGTGGTATCATGTATATATATTTTACCTGCAACCTGTTCTTTGTTAGACATTAATTTAACGACGATTAATGCGATTAATCCAATTGAAATCGCAGAAATAATGAGGATTCTTTTCATTTTTTGATTTGTTTTTTATTCTATTTTAATTCACCGATTGATCTGATATATTCCAACTCCGCTTGTCTTAGCAACAAATAGGAAGAAACGAGATTAGCTTGGGCCTCTTGTAAACCATTATCTGCAAGGATTAAATCATTTGATCCAATTAAACCTTGCTTTAATTTCAATGCTGTTAGGTTATAAATGCTTTGCGCTAACGCTAACTTTTCTTTTGAAAGGTTAAGTGCGTTGGTATTCAATTCAATTTGCCTTTTGGCATTTCTTGTTCTCAATTCTAGCTGTTGAGAAATATAATCTTTCTGATTTTGAATTTTTACAGCATTGAGTGCATTTACTTTTAATTGGTAATGTTTTTCTAAACCATCAAAAAGTGTCCAATCCAATCTTAATCCTAAAAACGCACCCTCTATTCCAACTCTGAAGTCATCAGCTGGTTTCATATTGTAATTGTAATTGTAAGCCGCATAAAAGGAAAGATTAGGTAGATAACTCATTTTAGTTCCTTTCTTTTCCTCTACATTCATTCGCTGTTGCGCCTCCAATAATGCTATTTCGGGATAATAAATTTCTGAAGTGTCTACTAAAATCGTTTTTTCCACAATTGCATCCTGAACCAATTGAATTTCCGCATCGAAAGGTAAGCCGATCAATAATTTTAGATAATCCTCAAGCTGAAGAATGTTTGTTGTTAAGGTATTTCTTGTTTCCTGAAGTGTCAATTTACTTAGAACCAATTTGTCCACTTCGTTTTGAATCATAATTTGCTGTTTCACCAAAGCTTGCATATTGGCAATTAATCCATCAAGATTTATAATATTGCTATCAATGAAAGACACTTGTTTATACAAGCCCTGCAAATTAAAAAACGTTGCTGCAACTTGTTGCTTCACGTCCAAAGTTGCCATTTGATCTTGAATTCTGACAATTTCATCATTAATTCTTAAGGCAGTTAAGCCATAGTTCAGTTGCGGATTATATAAAATCTGATTCAGTTGTAGCGTGTTACTTAAATTAAAAGGGACACCAAATTGAACCGTTGAGAATGTGCCTGGAGTTCCGCCGAAAAACGCTGCAGGGACAACCTGACCTGGAATAATCGCATTATACTTATAGTCACCAGAATAAATCAACTTGGGATAGCGCCCTGTTAGATAAACTTTACGTTGTTCTTCATTGATTCCTATATCAAGTGAAGAATTTTTCAGACTTAAATTAGCTGTATCAGCCATCTTCAAACAAGAGGCTAAATCAAGTTCTTGAGCATTTGCATGGTTTCGCGTGACAGCAAATGAAACAAGAATCACAAAAATTAATTGCTGCATAATCTATATTTTAGTTTTAAATAAATAATTTACCAACATTTCTATAACATGTGCCTTATGAGACTGCAATAGCAATGCATATTGTTCATTCGGAATAGGCATAATGGATTGCATAAAATTCTTAGACATAACAGGATATTGACAATTGGATAAGATTAATAGAATTACACTTGCAATATCTATTTCTATCATCTCACCTTTGCTTTGAGCTAGCTTCATTTGTTCGAAAACACCTGTTTCCTGAACCTTGTTGAAATATTTACTTTCATCAATAGCACAATTCTCGTCCCTGTTCGTCTCGTTGATAATAAAATTCGGTAATTCCGGATGCCTAGCTAAAAAATCAAATTCTTTTTCAATAAAAATGGTCAGTTTTTCGATTAAGCTTAATTCCGTTTGAAATATTTGAACCATCGATCCAACAAATTCATCTAGCGCTTCGCTAAATATTTCCTGAAAAAGTTTGTTTTTAGACCTAAAGTAATAATTAACTAAGGCAACATTTAAACCAGCTGCTTGTGCTATTTCTCTGGAAGAACAACCTTCAAATCCTTTGGAATAAAAAACAGCTTTTGCTGCTTCCTTGATTTTCTTTTCTGTTGTCGTGTCTTTAGTCAAACCCAATATTTTTCGCGCCGCAAATTTAAACAACTATATTAAACAAATGTTTAAAACAAGTGTAGAAAAATTAATTTAACTTTTTTTAGGGTATCAAACTGCAACTTGATGTTCCCTCAAGGCATCATTCAAAGATGTCTTTAAATCTGTAGAAGCTTTACGTTTACCAATAATAAGCGCACAAGGAACTTGATAGTTTCCTGCAGGAAATTCTTTAGTATAGGAACCTGGAATAACAACACTTCTCTCAGGTACAAATCCAATATGTTCAACAGGACTATCTCCGGTGACATCAATAATTTTTGTAGACTTTGTCAAAACCACATTAGCACCAAGAACAGCTTCTTTCCCAACCCTAACACCTTCAACAACAATACATCTTGAACCGATAAAGGCACCGTCTTCAATTATTACAGGAGCTGCTTGAACAGGCTCCAAAACACCACCTATGCCTACTCCCCCACTTAAATGAACATCTTTTCCAATTTGTGCACAAGAACCTACGGTTGCCCATGTATCGACCATTGTTCCTGAATCTACAAAAGCTCCGATATTAACATACGAAGGCATCAATATTACTGAAGGGGCAATATATGCTCCATATCTCGATACGGCAGGCGGAACAACCCGAATTCCCAATTCTTTATAACCAGTTTTCAAAGCCATTTTATCATGAAATTCGAATGGACCTACCTCAATAGTTTCCATATTTCGGATAGGAAAATAGAGAATAACTGCCTTTTTAATCCATTCATTAACGACCCATTCTCCATTTTCACTTGGTTCAGCAACCCTCAATCGCCCCTTATCCAATTCCTCAATTATATGAGCAATGGTATCATGCGTCTGATTGTCTTGTAAAAGTTCCCTATTATTCCAAGCTGCTTCAATTATAGATATCATATTCAGATTTTGAGCGCAAAATTAATCAATAAGATAAATAAAAAAAGCAACCTATATTTGCTATATGCAAAGTAGGATAATAGCTATCGATTTTGGTTTAAAACGCTGTGGATTGGCAATTTCTGATGAAAACAACATCATTGCAAGTCCGCTTGAAACAGTTGAATCGGATAAATTAATTTCCAAATTGCACACATTGATTGCACCGAATAATATTGGAACTATTGTAATTGGCAACCCAAAACGTTTGAACAATACAGATATGCCGATCTCACAAAACATCCAATTACTAATCGAAAACCTAATTTCTGTATTTCCAAATGTCAAAATGGAGTTGTACGATGAACGTTTTACTTCTTCAATAGCAGCTCAAACACTTTATTTTGGAGGTGCAAGCAGAAAACAAAAACATTCGAAAGAAAATTTAGATAAAATAAGTGCAGCAATCATCTTACAATCCTACATGACAAGAAATGGTTATTAGTAATTTTGATTTTTTCACACTT
>CANHJY010000104.1 GCA_947461185.1 Flavobacteriales bacterium | reverse complement strand
GAAGAAACGGCGAAAGAAACAATTCTGCGTAACATTCAGAATGCCTATGGTGCTGGAGAGAAATCGCTGTTGAAAGCCATGGATCGGTTCAAGCAAGACAACGACGTGCCTTTCACTTTGCGAAATTTCTGCGAGTATATGGGCATTGAATTATATGCGCTGTATAAATCGAAGCAGTTATTTTTCGAGTTGAAAAACAAATCGGAAGGAACTGCTTTTGTTCGAAATGAATTCAGCGAAAAGCTTGCCCGTGCATTTGGAAACACTTGGTTGGGATCAGACTCTAAGAGTTATTTTGAATTTATTTTGAAATTCATTTCCGGTGAAACCCTTAACGAAACTGAATTGAAAGTTGAGCAGCAAATGCTCATGCTGTATATAGATTTATTCGATGCTGCTCCGCAAGTGAAGTCGGCAAAGGAATTGAAAAGCTTGCTCCTTTCCTATTTCTCAGATGTTGCCATTAAAGAAGAAACGATAAACTATTTCCATTACCGTTTAGAGAAATTGGAGTGCATTGAAAAGTCGATTTCATTGAGACTTCCAAATGCATTGAACCTTCATGGACGATATACGCGCAATCAAATTTTAGCAGGCGTTTCAAAAAGTAGTTTGAAAAACAAGGATAGTAATCGTGAAGGAGTATGCCAAATTCATGAACACAACACGGAACTGTTCTTTGTCACACTTTTCAAAAAAGATGTGAATTTCAACTCAAGCACTATGTATCGAGACTATTTTATTAATGAACAACTTTTCCATTGGCAAAGTCAAAATAAAACCTCGCCCGAGAGTCCGGTTGGGCAATCGTACATTCATCAGCGTGCGAATAACAAAGACATTCTCTTGTTCGTCCGTGAATCTTCATCCGACGAGAACGGCGTTACCATGGGTTTTGTGTTTTGTGGCAAGTTGAATTACATTCAGCACGAAGGCCGCAAGCCCATGAGTATTACTTGGCGTTTAGAGACTCCACCACCCGCTTTGCTTTTAGAAGAAGGAAAAAAGTTGGGGGTTGGGTAGGATACTTTAATTCTTAAATTTACCAGATGCTCAAATACTCAGAAGAACTAGCCAAAATAAAAGTCAATAAATCCGGTGCGGTGGTTTCATTGCATAAGCCGCTGTTATTGCTGTTGACTATAGCCGATGTGATTCAGGGCAAGAGCAATGAATTTAATTTTAGGGAGATTGAAGAGCATTTGAAATTGCTGTTGAGCAAATACGGATTGAAGAATATAAAGGCCTTGAAACCTGAGTATCCGTTTGTTTATTTGGGAAGCAGTCCAACATTGTGGAAGTGTTCCATTGATAAAAGCATGTTGAAGAATCCCAATTCGGTTACACGCGCTGAAGCGTTGGAAGCTGTGGCGAAATTTGAAGACAACTTCTACTCTTATTTACAGAACATTCAACATGCGAAAGGTCTTGTTTGGCAACTGCTGAATGAATTCTGGCCGGAGGCTTATCATGAAGACTTGTTGCGCGATTTGGGATTAGATGGTTTATTGAATGAAACCATTGTCCAAGAAGTGCAAAAGCAACGTCGAGGAAGATTATTCGTCGAAGAGGTGCTCGACAGTTATGAGCGGCAGTGTGCCATTTGCAATCAATCGATTCGATTAGGCGATGCTCTCATTGGAATAGATGCCTGTCATGTCAAACCCATTCAACATTTCGGAGACGATCACATAACAAATGGCATAGCGTTGTGCAAGATTCATCACTGGGCCCTCGACCGCGGCGCCATAAGCATTTCCGAAAATCGAGATTTACTCATTTCTCCCAAACTTAACGGCAGTCGCATTAACGAGTACTTTCATGAATTTGCTCAAAAACCAATATTCCTTCCTCGTAACTCCTCTTTCCATTTGAACGAAGAGAATGTGAGTTATCATAGGAAGTATGTTTTTGAGGGAGGGCGGTGATTATGACAATTTAAGTTGTCCGATTTTTTCGGACAACTCAATTCCTCAGTTATCGTCTGACGAATTACCCAGTTGCGTATAGAATAATTCAACTTAGAGAGAACAAAATCCATTGGTCCGCATCACTTGACCTAATTTCAAATCTCTTCCATGCCGGATGAATGAAATTTCAAAAGAAACTTGATGATTTAAAATTGAAACAATATTGTCATATATAGTTTGGTTCACAGCATGTGACTGAATTAATCTTGAAATATTTTGTTTGAATCTTACTGTTTGCGTGCAGGCGATTGTAACCCTGTGTTGCGCCTGTAGCAGGGTTATGGCGCTTGCACGCTGTTATAAGCTGGCCATTATATCTTTTTCAGTATTGTGTTGATTGTCACTTGTTCGTTTTCATTGATTCCATACAAATAAAAAATTAACTCATCTATTGAAGATTCAATGCTGACAACTTGATTTTTGTAAAATGTTTTATCGCCCTCTGTTTTCGCCTTAGAAAGAGTTTCCTTCAGTGCAATTACTTTGTCAACCTCTTGAGCTACTTTGTCTATTTGTTTTTTATCTGCTGGAACATATAACGGTATTTCTAGTAGAGGCTCTTTGTCTATTTGATAAATACTTCCTTGCATTTTGCCGCGTTTCAGGAGCCAAAATTTCACAAGACTAGAATTGTAGATTGCAGTTAAATATTTTAAATTAATTCGGCTTGTTTTAACAATATAAAAGGCAGCAGAAAAATAAGCGTCTTGATCAGAAAAAATAAAAGATGGCTCCTTGCATTTGCGGGCTACAGCTATTTTTTCACCAATAAAGAATTTTTCTTCACGCGCCCTGTGCAAGCCGTATGGGCGATTATCAGATGTGATTATTTTGTGAAATTGATCTAAATGTTTTTTAATTCTGGGATAATCCTTCATTTTTTTCACATCTTTAAACGTTGAGTCAGAATAAATAATAAACTCCTTATTGTTTCTGTCAACCCACCATTTTTCTGTAAGTTCAGTTGTCGAATAAAAAGGTTTAATTAGTTTTTGTTCCGACTTATCTAGTTGAAGTGAATCAAGTTCAAGTTTGGAAAGGGCAAATACTCCAGTGCCAGTTGGAAATCTGTTTTGTAGCTCTTCAACCATTTTGGCATTCAAATAACCATGATGCGGATGTATTCCGTTGGTAGCTTCTTTGTTGGTTAATTGAAAATTCGCTTTGTATATTATTTTATCAAGGATTGATGTAGAATCATCATCATCAAATTTCAAGAATTTATTTAAATACTTCAATCTTGTGATTTTCGGGTGTTCAATTGTCGAACTATTCATTTGCTCATGTACTAAATCGTCCGCAACTTGAATGTCATTAAGCTTTTTGCCTTTAAATGTTTGATTGAAAAAAGAATAATTATCTTCTGAACTATTTTTTGATAGCAAGATTATCATTGTTTGAATTGAAGCATTTTGAAAAACCATAAAATCTTCAAAATCAATTAAGGCATTTATTTTTGCATCACTTATTATTTTGTTTCTTAATATGCTTGCGCCTGAATTTGACACCCAGTTATTCGGAACAATATAACCTAGGTGACCATTCGCTTTGAGCAAATCAAGTCCATAACAAACAAAGAAATACCAAAGGTCCATTTTACCTTGGTAATACGCATTTAGTTTACCTAATTTTACATTTTCAAAAGTCTCTTTACTCGTGTATTCTTTTACATATGGTGGGTTACCAACAATAGCGTCAAACCCTCCAAGATGTTTTTGTTTAGGAAGATTATCCCAGTACTCGAAAGGATATAGTTTTTTGAAATCTCCATCCGAAAACAAATCTTTTTGATTATAAATTTCCTTTCCAATCAAACTGTTACCGTGGAAAATATTCCTATTCAGACTGGGTAATATTGCAACATCCAGTAAATTATTCTTTTGAATTATAGTTTCTTGAGATTCATCTTCCAGCATTTTCAGAAACAAACTCAATTGAGTAACTTCTACAGCTTGGGCATCTATATCATTGCCGAAAACATTGTTGATTAAAATATTTCTTTTTTGCTTTAAGCTCAGTCTATAAAATCCGTTTGAATTTAAAATACAACCGTCCTTTTGAGCTTCAGATTTTCGTCTATTGTAATAAGCAACGAGGCAGTTGTGAATACAGTCATAAACACCTATGAGAAATGAACCACTACCGCAAGCTATATCTGCAAATGATTTTTCGGCTATCTCAGAAGGCTTGAGACCTTTAATAATTTTACCTACAGTTTTATTAACGATGTGGTCAACAATGTACTTCGGAGTATAAAAAACACCATTCGCCTTTGCAACTTCAGGCTTTTGTTCAATTTTTATATTCTTCGGTGTTGCTCTCACAACCGAACCAAGAAATCTTTCGTAAACGCTTCCGAGTATATGCACTGGGATATAGTTGAAGTAGAACTTTTTGTCACTGAATGGATCAACCATGTCGCTACAAACTTTTCTAAACCAATCATCATTTTGAGAAAATTTGACATTATCTACAATTGGATGTTGCTTAAAAATAATTCCATTATACAATTTGTCGAATTCTCTACAATCTTTTAAAAATTCTGAATAGGGCTTTTTTGAATCTGCCCATTTTTGCACGTATGATTTTTGTTCAATGTGTTTGTCCTCAAGGAACCGAATAAAAATTAGTCTATCAATAAGCTTTTGCGTTGCTTCTGTCAACTCCTCTCCGTCTAAAGAATTATCAATCTTTTTAAAATTACTAGCTACATCAAATCGCAATTGTTCGATATAAGCTAAAAACTCATCGCCAATTTTTTCATATGGATCTTTGGCAACAACATATCCCTTTTTCGCTTTAAGCGTAGTAACATAACTTTCAATACTATCTTCATGAACTGATTTTTTCGATAGTAAATCGAAAACAAATCTGAATTTATTCTTATCACGAAAATCGGTATAAATAAATTCTTTGTGGTCACCTTCAAGGGCATTTTTAGCGCTAAAAGGTGTTCTACAATCAACAATATGAAATTGCTCAAAGTCGGTTAAAATGGATATCGGAAGTCCTTTATACTTCGCGTAATTTTTAACTTGTAAATAAGGCAACGCTGATTTAATTTCCACTGATGGTTGCTTTGCCTCAACGAAGAATGCGTGTTTTCGTTTCTCGCCATTGACAGTAAAAAATGCGTAGTCTGCAAATTTTGTCCCTTCATTTTTCATTTGTTTTTGAGGGTCTTCCACTGTTACCTCTTGTAAATGTGGACTGATTTTATTGTCTGGTTCAACTGCCCAACCTAAAGCTGAGAAAAATTTGTCTATGAAGCGCTTTCTTGTGCTGGCCTCATCAAAATTATTCATATAAAGATCGCTGTGTTTCTCAAAGTCATCGACTAATTCACAAACTTTTTGGTAGGCGGTTTCAAATTTCATGTTTTTTTTTATTAATCTAACTTGTTTTAATGTCTAGCTTATAACTCTCTTAAATTCGCACAAAACACACCTAACGTAACCCAAATATCAGTGTGGCCCAAAGTTAGAAACTCTCAGATAAATGTAATAAATAAAGCAGAAACCTATGTTTAATTAACATCAACTTCACTCCCTCTCGGCAAAGAACCGCCTCTCTTAAAACAACTGAATCCGAAAAACTAGTAAATCCATTCTAATCTAATTCTGCTTTTCGAAGACCCATTACGTCCCAACAAATCCCTTTCCCATTCAACAAATGCCACAAGTAATCGAGAATTATGAATATTTTTACCTATTTTCTCTGCGTGATTTATTTTTTGTTCCATATGGTAGTTAATTTGTCCGGCCCCTGGCATTATTGCATAAACCGCAGCGGCCAAATCAAAACTAACCCATCCTTTACTTTCGCTAATGTATTCTTTACATTTACGAACATCGATAATATCATTCTTTATTTTTAATTCAATTGCCAACAAGTGCTCGTTCTCATTTTTTGAAATAATATCAGGTTTAAACGTCCTTTTTTTGATTTTTAATATGTTATACTCTTGTTCAAATAAAAGTTTATTCTCACTCTCAATAGGATTCGGAAAAGTACCCCATATTTCTTTCTTACTGATTTCCGACATTACGATATAGCGCAGAGATTCTTCTGAAAAGCCTTTCTTAACTGACTTCATTTCAACCAATGCCAATTTGAGAGAACTTTTCAATGCTGACTCTAATTTCTTTTTCGTACTTAGCGGGATATTTTTCATTTTAAGGGAGTTTTAAACGCAAGTTAATAAAAACCTACATTTTAACAGTAAACTACCACAATTAGAAAACTAATATTATCAATGTTTGAAATGGCATATATCTATGGCTTTTTGCCTGTAGTCATTACCTGTTATTTTTCTAAATTTCCACCAACTCAGTTTCAACAGTAATAGAAGTCTAATATATATATATCTGAAGTAGAATTATAGATGAGCTATAATATCTTTTATTCCAATACATAAATCCATGGTAGGATTCTATGAAATTAACCAAACTCCCTATGCATAAACAACCGTACCTCCTGCAATTGCTTCCAGCGATACCATTTAAACTCGCATTCTTCCAAGTAGACCAAACAGTTATATTTCAGCTCATGCAGACGCAATTTGTTCTTGTGTTTTTCAAATCGGAACTCTGAAGCCCTCTCATAATATTGATTCTGTGCGGCTTCAATAAAAGCTTCGTCTAAGCGCTTCAATTCCGTTCGAATGAAGGCGAGTTCTTCGGATACAAGTTTTAAATCCATGGTTATTTCAATAGTTAAAAATCATTGTCATCGTCGTCATCTTCATCTCCGAATTCCGCAAGCTGATCATCGGTGAAACCAAAGGTTAAAAGCCAACGCTTGTCGCTGGTTCGCGAATACAACTGACCAATTCCGTCGCCGAACTTTCCTCCTTCGCTTCGGTGACATCCCGGACACATGAGCGCGAACTCATAAGAGTCGCCGCGCTTACCATCGATCATGTGCCT
>CANHJY010000103.1 GCA_947461185.1 Flavobacteriales bacterium | reverse complement strand
GATTTTTTTGTTTTTGGACACAGACACTTACCACTCGAAATAGCGTTATCCAATGGTTCGAAATATTTCAACCTTGGCGACTGGTTAAAACACAATACTTATTTGGAAATCAAAAAAGATGGTGTTTCATTAAAAAAATGGGATAGCTAGATAATTATCAATAGAAACAAAAGCCAAAAATCACCCTTTTCTTTGTTGCAAACTTATAATTTTCTGAAAATAATTTCAGAAAATGGATCATAGTTTTGAAACAGATTGGACTCGAGAAGAATTCAAAGCGTATTTACTGTTATATGCGGCAAGGGCTAATTTTTTTGAAGATGAAGGTGAAAAAGAAGCAATCCTGGCCATGGTAAATCCTTTGACTTACAAACGCATTCACAAAGAATTAGAGGAAGATAACGATTATCAAAGTATTCAAAAAATTCTTTTTAGTATAGAGAAACACAACTATTCGAAAGAAAGGGTAGAATTTTTAATTTCAGATATTCAAAAAATTTTCGATGCCTCTGGAAAATCAGATATATTGGAGGAAAATATGTTAAGAAGTTTGAGGAAATTAATGTTTATCAATTAATGCATTCCACCTTTCATTTGCTTCATCAGCCCCATCATGTTTTTGGGGTTGCTCATCATCTTCATCATTTTTTTTGTGTCCTCAAATTGTTTCATGAGTTTATTAACCTCTTGGATAGAGGTTCCGCTTCCATTGGCAATTCTATTTTTTCTTTGCCCATTCATAAGACCGGGATTTGATCTTTCTTGCGGAGTCATGGAAAGAATGATTGCCTCGATATGTTTAAAAGCGTCGTCTTTAACATCAACATCTTTCATGGCCTTCCCCATTCCAGGAATCATTCCCATCAAATCTTTAACATTGCCCATTTTTTTAATTTGCTGGAGCTGACCTAGAAAATCATTAAAATCAAATTGATCTTTTTGTATTCTTTTTTGAAGCTTTCTTGCCTCCTCTTCGTTAAATTGTTCTTGAGCTCGCTCAACAAGAGAGACGACATCACCCATTCCTAGGATTCTATCTGCCATCCGCTGTGGATAAAATACATCCAAAGCATCCATTTTCTCCCCTGTTCCTACAAATTTTATCGGTTTATCTACAATCGCTTTAATTGACAATGCTGCACCTCCGCGGGTATCACCATCTAATTTGGTCAGCACTACCCCATCAAAATTAATTCGATCATTAAACGCTTTCGCTGTATTAACAGCATCTTGACCCGTCATAGCGTCAACCACAAATAATGTTTCTGTTGGCTGAATTGCGGATTTTACACGATAGATTTCATCCATCATTTGCTCGTCTATCGCTAAACGACCTGCTGTATCCACAATTACGACATTAAATCCTTTACTTTTAGCATGTTGAACAGCAGCTTGTGCAATTTTGACTGGATCTTTTTCTTCCTTGTTGGAATATACTTCAATACTTAATTGCTCTCCTAAAACATGCAATTGATCAATAGCAGCAGGACGGTAAACGTCACAAGCTACGAGTAAAACTTGTTTTCCTTTTTTGGACTTTAAGTAACTAGCAAGCTTCCCTGAAAATGTTGTTTTCCCTGAACCCTGAAGACCTGACATCAATATTATTCCAGGATTTCCCTTGATATTGATTTCACTTTCGTTTCCGCCCATCAATTCAACCAGCTCTTCATGGCAAATTTTCACCATTAACTGACCTGGAGAAACTGATTTCAATACGTCACGACCTAAAGCTTTTTCTTTTACTGTGTTTGTAAAATCTTTTGCCGTTTTGAAATTCACATCGGCATCAAGTAATGCGCGCCTAACTTCTTTTAGGGTTTCTGCAACATTAATTTCAGTAATTTGTCCCTGACCTTTGAGCACTTTAAATGCTCTTTCAAATTTCTCGGTTAAACTTTCAAACATGGGTAATCAATTATAGCATCAAAATTAATAAAAAGTAGTCTGTTTCGGCTGATTTTGGCAGAATTTAAGGCAACGCTGAAGTGATTTGATTAGACTGAAGATTCAATTTGCTGTTTCTTCTGCTATAACTAAAATAAATAATAAGACCTACAAGAAGCCATACTCCAAAACCAATCCAGTTGGATAGGCTCAGTTGACTCATCATATAAAGACAGCTTATCAAACCTAGGGTTGGAATTAGCGATAAATTTTTTCTAACACTCATTACAGTAAGCCATATTGTAACAATTAAAAAAATATAGAAAGGAATTTTATGTTTGAAAAGATTAAACCCTGATGCATATATTCTATTATCCTCGAATCCTATTTTTCTCAATTTTTCGACATAATTCTCCTCGCTGATTTCATTTTGAGCTTCTAAATATTTCAAAACATCGCCATCGATTGTTTTATTTTTGACAAAACCTTCATTATCATGTTTCGCAAAATAATTTTTTAATTTATTTACCTCCTGTTGGGTACAGCTTGCTGTAAATTCATTTGCAGTTACTAATTCTTTTTTATTCCCTAAAAAATTGAGCGTATTTTCCTTGTTGTAAGTGAACAAAAGAACAATTGCCAATACAAATAAGAGGGGCATAAAAAACTTACCATTTAAATAGGGGGTTTTAAATTTCCCTCTTGGCACATCTGGTTTATTTTGCAAAACAAGAACCCCACCGCACACTAAAACGAAAGCAAATAAGGTTCCGATACTGCAAAGATCAGTAACCATTGTCAAATTCATAAATAATGCAGGCACTGCCACAACAAAACCAACCACAATTGTTGCAAAAGAAGGTGTTTTATACTTCGGATGAACCTTGGAAAATCGTTTAGGCAATAAGCCGTCCCGACTCATACTCATCCATATTCTTGGCTGACCCATTTGAAAAACAAGAAGCACACTTGCCATCGCAACAACAGCACTTACGGCTATAATACCGGACATCCACTTTAAATCAAGTGTTTCAAAAACATATGCCAATGGGTCGCCAACACCTAAATTATTGTAACTCACCATTCCGGTGAGAATCAATGCAATGACAATATACAATACAGTACATATTATAATGGCCCACATCATGCCTCTAGGTAAATCCCTTTGCGGATCCTTACATTCTTCTGCTGTGGTAGAAATGGCGTCAAATCCTATGTATGCGAAAAATACAGCCGAAACACCCTTTAAAATTCCACCAATTCCATTAGGTGCAAATGGTGACCAATTATCGGTATCAACATAAAAAACTCCAACTGCAATAACCAATAAAATGATGGCTAATTTGACTACCACCATTAAATTACTCGCATTTTTAGATTCTTTCATACCCTTATATACTAGGGCTGTAATTAATATAATGATAAATAAAGCTGGTAAATCAGCTATTAAATGAAAAGAACCTATTGAGGGTGAATTTACCCAAGCATCATGTGCTAGACGAAGACTTGGTTCAATATCATCAAATGTTTTACCTGCCTCAGTTAAATTGACAACTTCGTTGTAGCCATTGTAGGCGGTAAAGTAATCCATTTGTATCCATGAAGGCAAGTAAATATTCATACCTTCCAATAATCCAGTAAAATAATCACTCCATGAAATGGCTACGGTTATGTTTCCAATAGCATATTCCATAATTAATGACCAACCAATAATCCAAGCTACAATTTCACCAAAAGCAACATATGAATAAGTGTAAGCGCTCCCAGAAACAGGCACCATTGATGCAAATTCGGCATAAGCAAAAGCAGCAAAACCGCAGGCAATTGCAGTAAAAAGAAACAAGAATATTACCGCAGGTCCACCATTTGAACTTGCTTCACCAATCGTTGAGAAAATCCCTGCACCAATAATTGCTGCAATACCGAAAAAAGTTAAATCTCTTACACCAAGATGTTTTCCAAGTGAATGCCCAGAATCTCCATTGTTTTTTTCTACTTGAATTAATATATCACTAACGGATTTTTTTCTGAATAAAGATTTAAAAGTCATTTTAGCAGCAATTGTTTATTGGATCTAAAGATAGAAACATTGACTAAAGAATTTCCAACTAATTGATTAATCTTTTCGTTTGGTATTCTAATTTTTAACCTTTCGATAAGGTAATTTTTATTAAGTTTGAAAAAAAATCTGAACCATGAAAAAACAAATACTATTATTATTTTCAGCTATTCCATTCATGAATTTTGGTCAATCTATGGATCAAAACAACGAGCCAGTTCTAGGTCAAAACAATCAACTTTTTATGTGTGATTCGCTTACGGATCCTTTAAATAGTACAACGGGAACAGGAGTAGTTTGGGATTATAGCCAAATTGCTGGATTCAGTGGTCAAACAAAAGTCATTGAAATTGTTGATCCTGCCACTACAGCTGATGCAGCAAGTTTTCCAACTTCGTCAAAAGCATTTTCAATTCAAGGTTCGATAACTAATTATTTTAATTCTTCTTCAACAGAAAGAATATCGCAAGGTTTCGTTTTTCAAGAGCCTAGTTTTGGAACTGTATTAGCGACTTTTGACACCGACCAACAGACGACTGTGCAATATCCCTTTGCTAATGGTGATGCTTTTGAAGATGCCTTCTCAGGTCAATTGAGTTTTACCTTTAACGGAATTCCACAAAATCCTACTTGCACTGGAAATTCATACGCTTCAATCGATGGAAGTGGAACATTGAAACTTCCGAATTCAACCAATTTAAATAATGTCATTCGCTATAAAATAGTTGATACTTTATTTACTCAGGTCGTGTTTGTTATTCCTTTGGATATTGAATTAATTAGAACACAATACGAATATTATGATTACGCCAATGGGAATTTACCTGTGTTTATTCATTCTTCTGTAACCATTCAACAGTTAGGTGCTACAACACCTCTTCTAGAGCAGACAGTAGTACTTTCAGCTGTTGAACCAACTAATTTTGTTGGTTTATCTGAAACAGAAAATGCAACTTTCAACTTCTTTCCCAATCCAAGTAATGGTAATGTAATATTTACAACAAACTCAAATACCATTTCAACGGTAAAAATTATTGATCAAACAGGAAGAATCGCTCATCAAGAAGAAATTTATGGCAATTATTCAACATTAGATCTAAACAATTTGAATTCAGGAACTTATTTAGCTGAAGTACATTCTGAAAATGGTGTGTACCAAACTAGAATAGTTATTCAATAAGATTTAATATCGGAATTGAAAAAACCGCTTTTGCGGTTTTTTTTATGTAAATTTTCGTCCTAATTAATTTGGCCATGTTACCTTTAGAAGCGCTTAACGTTTGGCAATTTGTTTATATGAGATTACTTTATTTAATTGTCTTTTTAATTTCTTTTTCTGCATTTGGACAGACAGAACTTAACAATTTTGAACGTGCTTATTTGTTTCATGTTGTAAAAAAAAGTCCAATTTTAAATAATGAAATAGGCCGATATTTTGACTACACTGGACCTCAAATTCTGCTAAAAGACGGAACAGAGAATTTTGATTCTATCGAAATGGTAATAATGGAAAAACCTGAATTATTACTTATTCGAACTGAAGAAATATCCAAATCTGCAAAAGGAATTTTATCAGAAACAGCTAACAAAATGGCACTTTGGGAGCTAAATAAAGTTTTATTGGCTTCACGCGGGAACGAAAAGGATCTTGATAACTATAGAGAAAAATATGATAATTATTTATCATATTTACACGACTCGCTTCCAGAATGCGCATTCAAATTAGAAGATAGCATAATCGTATTGCAACAAAAAGTTTTTAACGCCTTAAATCCGGGTCTTTCACTTAATGATAAAATTGCTAACGTAGAAGCATTGAGAAATTGCACATCAACTGAAAGAATGCAGATATTAAATGCTATTAGTTACGCTGTAGACAAATATACTTCTGAACGATCGTTTCAAATTTTTCAAGCACTTGGTGGTGAAGCAACAACTTATATCAATCATCTTTTAGCCGCTGGTGATGGAAGTAATACCGCTGGTCTTTTAGAAGAAAGGGAAAAAGATGAAAGGGGCGATTGGAATAAAGGTTTACCCAAAGCTGTAGGTTTTTTTCCATATCAACTGCAATTAATTGAAGAAGATGGAATGTCGAAGATTCTTCCCAAACAAGCGGCGGTCATAGGTATGTCGACAGTTGGAGGAAATAGGGAAACCAATCTGCATTTTGATGTTTGGGGCTACAATTCAGAAAAACAAACAACCGTTGTAATAGTAAAAAGCGGAGTTATTTATCCACTTTTTGGCTCATCGGAAACTAGGTTTCTATCTCCAGATTCCACATTTGGAAGTGGAGGAACACTTCAAAGTATTATTAATGATTTGAAGTTTAGCAAAGTTGGATACATGCAAGAAATGATTTACGGCAAAAAAGGGTTTAATTTTTATTTAGAAGAATATGAAAAATTAAAAGCAGAACTTGAGGTTGAAATGAATAAAAATGAAGCGGAATACAATCAACTTCATACTACACCAATTTACACGTTAAAAAGATCAACTAAAGAAATGCGCAAAGAACGCAAAAAACTAAAGAAAGATCCGACATACATGGTGGAAAATGACAATCAACCCATAACCATTTCAGGCAAATCAAAAAAAGGCAAAAAACAAAATACATTAATAGATCTATACAATCAATATGATGCTGTTAAAGCAACAATAGCTGATTTAGAAAGGCAGAAATTAGAGGCAACCGAAATACTTACAGGATATCTCAACAAATTGCGCTATTATGAAGATTTATTCGGTACAAAATGGGCTAAATATACCGTTAATGATGGTTTATATACTTTTGAAGATTCAACTACTTTCGACCTTTATACGCAAGAATTTAAATTTCCAGCCTCAACGATTAAAGAAGCATTCGATGTCAAACTTATCGCTATTCCTGAAAATAGCCTTGCAAGTACCTCGGATGAAATAATGTTACATGTCAATCTCGTGGATGCCATACCAAATTATGATGCTCG
>CANHJY010000102.1 GCA_947461185.1 Flavobacteriales bacterium | reverse complement strand
TACTTGCCTTGATATCTTCAAGTTATTTTTATTTTAAATCAGAAGTAACTAATAAAGATAAGTTCCAAATCCATAAAGACGAGGAAGCCAATAACTTGACTGTTTAATATCAGTAATTATTATTCCTTTGGATGAACTTGCATGAATCATGGTTAATTCATTTTCCTTGTTAGAAACAATTATTCCAACATGTGAAATTCCAGAACCGTTATCAAAAAAAACCAAATCTCCACTTTTAACATTTTTTTCGGTTATTTTAGTTGAGGATGCATATTGGTCTATTGCTCGCCGAGGCAATGATTTTCCATTATTTTTCATTACATAACCTGTGAATCCGCTGCAATCAAATCCAGTGGTATCTGTTCCTGCCCACAAATAAGGTATACCAATATGTTTTTTCGCAAATTCAATGATTTCAAGTCGTTGCGTTCCATAAACATCTGATGATAATGCTTCATCCTCACTATTTAAGTCTTCAACTTGACCTATATCATCAGCATTGGGCAAATTATCAAAACAAGTAGCAATTAAATTCTTGAAGATTTTAGAACGTTCGGCATCACCTGTCTGTATTAATTCCTCAATGTAAGCACTTAAATCCAACCTTAAATAGGCTAATTCAAATATATGAGCTTCTAATACTTGACTTCCATTTTCCGTTGATTTTATCTCGTTAAAAGCACTTATTGCGTTATTAATTGCTTCTGGATGCCTATTCATCCAAGCCTTATTTCGCGAAAGCTGCAAAGAACTCATTACGAAATAAAGCTGTGGTACTTTTGAAAAATTATATTTTGGATCACCTAAGTACTTTTCTGACTTTCGATATACCGACTTGTAGTGTTGCTGAGCATATAACATCTCCATTTTGTCAAATGCCTTTATTTGAGAAAAGCTTAAAAAATTGACGAAGAAAAAGAATGTTATTAATACGTACTTCATAGTTTACACAATACCTTTACGAAATAACAAAGTAAATCAATAGTGAATATTGCATCTCTTTAATTTGATTCAACAACTAGCTGTTTATTATTAACTCATATTTCAGGGTAATTTTTTAAAAATACAATCGTTTATAAATCCCATTGCATCAAGAATGGTTAATTTCCATTAAATTTATATTTCAAATTATTTATATGAAAATCGTCATTTTACCTTTTCTTTTTATTTTTTCAATTACGAGTTATACCCAAGTTGATGACCCTAGTAAAATTAGCACCTCGCAGAAATTTGATGAAATCCTAACCTACATCAATCAATTGTATGTTGACGATGTTAATAAGGAAGAATTAACTGATGCTGCAATAGTAGCTATGTTGGAAGAATTGGACCCACATTCTTCATACATAACCAAGGAAGAAGTAGCAGAAGCCAACTCAAGTATCAATGGCAGTTTTGTTGGAATTGGTGTTCGCTATCAAATGTTAAAAGACACTTTTATCGTCGTCGCCACTATCCCCGGAGGACCATCTGAAAAATTAGGAATAAAAGCTGGAGACAAAATTATTAAGGTAGACGGAGTTAATGTAGCCGGAGTAGGTTTAAGCAGCGGTGATGTTAGAGAAAAACTAATGGGTGAACTAGGAACAAAAGTAAGAGTCGAGATTAATAGAAAAAATAATTCTAAAAATCTAGATTTTGTAATCAAGAGGGACCATATTCCCATATTTTCGGTTGATGCTTCATATATGATAAATGAATCCATTGGTTATATTAAGTTGAATAGTTTTTCCAGAACCACTAGTGAAGAGGTTCAAAAAGCTTTAAAGGATTTGAAATCGAAAGGTATGAAACATCTAATTTTTGATTTGCAAGACAATGGAGGAGGATTGTTGGACGCGTCTCAGCGTTTAGCCGACGAATTTTTGACCGATGGAAAATTAGTAGTTTACTCAGAAGGCCGATCGCAACCAAGAACAGATCTAAATGCTTATAAAAAAGGATTATGGGAAAATGGATCTTTGATTCTTCTAACTGATGAATACACAGCATCTGCGAGTGAGATTTTATCTGGAGCTATTCAAGATTGGGATCGCGGACTAATTGTTGGTCGCAGAACGTATGGAAAAGGTTTAGTTCAAAGACCAATAGACTTAACTGACGGTTCTCAAATCAGACTTACTATTGCTCGTTATTTTACACCAAGCGGACGTTTTATTCAAAAACCTTATGATGATCTTGAGGCTTATCGTAACGATTTATCAGATCGATATGATAATGGGGAATTTGTGAATCAGGATTCAATTAAAATTGCCGACTCGCTTCTTTATCACACACTGATTAACAAAAGACCTGTTTATGGAGGTGGCGGCATCATGCCAGATGTATTCGTTCCATTGGACACCACTAAAATCAATGACTTATTTGGTGAATTAAATCAAAAAGGATTTATTAATTCTTTTATTCTTTCCTATGTTGAGAATAATAGAGAAAATCTATTTTCTGAACACAACGATTTTCAAAATTTTAAAAATAATTTCTCACCAAAAGATATGTTGATTGATGAATTTGTTGGTCATGTTAAAATTGAAGATCCCGATTTCACGATTGACCCAACGGATTTGGATGAAATAAAGCCATACCTAAAGAAAAGATTTAAGGCACTTTTAGCTCAAAATATTTGGGGATACAATGAATTCTATCAAATTTATAATGACGAAAATGAAATTTTACTAAAAGCTATTGATATTATCAATACGAATGAATATGATAAGATGAATTTAGCTCATGAGTAGATCGATAAAACCAATTTTTTAATAGTTGAGATATGAAAAAAATGTTCATTTATAATACTTCTTTATTAGTATTATTTTCATGTGGGGGTAATTCTGAAACTCAAGTAACCCCTCAAGCGGGCTAAGTTGTATCAGCTATAGCAGCAGATAACGGAAATGAAGCAACAAGAAAAGCGGAACTTGAAAAAATTAAAAAAGAAAAATTATCTAAGCAGTTGAGTATGACTACTATGACTTTTGATAAGAAAACTATTGATTTTGGAAAAGTTAAAGAAGATTCTGAAAATAAAGCGGTATTTACGGTTACAAACACTGGAAATCAACCGCTTAAAATTGAAAAAGTAGACGTTAGTTGTGGTTGCACAACTGCAAAAAAACCCGAAAACGAAATTGCTCCGGGCATGTCTGATCAAATAGAGGTTATCTTTCATCCAAAAATTGGACAGTTAAAAGAACAAGAAAAAAGTATTACAGTTTTTGCCAATATTCAAGAAGAAACGCAAGTACTCTTCATCAAAGCTTTCGTTGAGGAAAAAGGCAAATAGACCTTATTAAACTTCTTCATAAGGGACGTCTTCCGTATCGGAATTTGTCCTTTTTTGTTTGAAATCGTTTGAATTTTTATAAATTTTAACCTTACCAAAATTCTTCAACTTGTATAGCCTTTCTTTTGATACTTCATTCGCTCTTTTGTTGATTTCACGCTCTTCTTCCATGTTGCGTTTTGCAATCATAAATTGACCGATAAAACGAAGAACAACCATTAAACCTATGATGATTAAAACGGTTTTAATTACTCCAACTAAACTCGAGTAAACGGTGTTATCGTGAAAGATGCATATTTCGTTCAGCATATATCTTGGTAAAGAAAGGATCCTTCAAATTTTTAATAAATCGAATTGCTTCACCTGTGGATTTCATTTCTGGACCCAATTCTTTTTTAACATCAGGGAATTTTTCATAAGAAAAAACAGGGATTTTTATGGCGTAGCCCTCTTTTTTAGGTTGAAAATTAAAATCTGTAACTTTCTTCTCTCCTAACATTACTTTAGTTGCATAATTAACATAAGGTTCATCATATGCTTTGGCAATAAACGGAACTGTTCTAGAAGCTCTAGGATTGGCTTCAATAACATATACTTGATCATCCTTAATTGCAAATTGAATGTTTATAAGTCCAACAGTACTCAATTCGATAGCAATTTTCTTCGTTATATCCTCAATTTGTTGCATTACAAAATCACCAAGATTAAAAGGTGGTAAAACAGCATAAGAATCACCAGAATGAATACCAGCAGGTTCTATATGTTGCATTATTCCAATTATGTAAACATTTTGACCGTCACAAATTGCATCTGCTTCAGCTTCAATTGCACCACCTAAGAAATGATCTAAAAGAATTTGATTGTTGCCCATTTCATTGATAATGTCTACAACGTGATGCTCTAGTTCTTCTTTATTGATAACAATTTTCATCTTTTGCCCACCCAAAACATAGGAAGGCCTTACCAATAATGGAAATCCTAAATCATCTGACAATTCCAATGCTTGCTCAGCACTTTCAACAACTCCATATTTAGGAAATGGAATGCCATTCTTTTCAAGCATTTTTGAAAATCTACCACGATCCTCCGCTAAATCTAATGCCTCAAAACTAGTTCCAATTATCTTAATTCCATAACGCTCAAGTTTCTCTGCCAACTTTAATGCAGTTTGACCGCCCAGCTGAACAATTACACCCTCAGGCTTTTCATGACAAATGATATCATAAATATGTTCCCAAAATACAGGCTCAAAATAAAGTTTGTCAGCGGTATCAAAGTCAGTTGAAACGGTTTCAGGATTACAATTAATCATAATTGTTTCATATCCACATTCTTTAGCAGCAAGAACACCATGGACGCAACTGTAATCAAACTCTATTCCCTGCCCTATTCTATTTGGACCCGAACCAAGAACAACAATCTTCTTTTTGTCACTTACAACACTTTCGTTCTCGTATTCAAAGGTGGAGTAATAATATGGAGTCTTTGCTTCAAATTCAGCAGCACATGTATCAACTAATTTATAAACACGTTTTATTCCTAATTCAACTCTTTTATTGTGAACCTCAGATTCCAAACAACGCATCAAATGTCCAAGCTGACGATCTGCATACCCTTTCTGTTTTGCTTCAAATAAAAGTTCTTTTGGAATGGACGATATTGAATATTTTTCAATCCTTCTTTCCAACTTGATCAATTCCTCAATTTGTTTTAAAAACCAAATATCTATTTTAGTTTTCTCAACAATTTTTTTGAAAGGAATTCCAAGTTTAATTGCATCATAAATGTGAAAAAGTCTATTCCAACTCGCAAATTCTAAACTGTGTAAAATTTCATCTTGATTGGTTAGTTCTCTTCCATCTGCACCTAAACCATTTCTGTTGATCTCAAGAGACTGACAAGCCTTTTGAAGAGCCTCTTGAAAAGAACGCCCGATACCCATTACTTCGCCAACAGATTTCATTTGCAAACCTAGTTGCCTATTTGTACCAGGGAATTTATTAAAATTCCATCTTGGGATCTTTACGATAACATAGTCTAATGTAGGTTCAAAAAATGCTGAAGTTGATTTTGTAATTTGATTATCTAACTCATTTAAATGATAACCTATGGCCAATTTTGAAGCAATTTTCGCAATTGGATATCCAGTCGCTTTAGATGCCAAGGCAGAAGATCTAGAAACTCTAGGATTGATTTCGATAGCAATAATATCCTCTTTTTCATCAGGAGAAACAGCGAACTGAACATTACAACCTCCTGCAAAATTACCGATAGATCGCATCATAAGAATGGCCATATCTCGCATCTTTTGGAAAGTCGTATCCGACAATGTCATTGCTGGGGCAACGGTTATGGAATCACCCGTATGAATACCCATAGGATCAAAATTCTCTATCGAACAAATAATCACGACATTATCATTGCTGTCTCGCAATAATTCCAATTCATATTCCTTCCAGCCCAACAATGCTTTGTCAATCATTACCTCATGTATGGGTGACAATTGAAGCCCTCTCTCCAATAAATTATCAAATTCCTTTGGTTCATGTAGAATGGAAGCTCCAGAACCTCCTAGCGTGTAGGAAGGTCTAATACAAAGTGGAAATCCAAATTCTTGAGCAATCTCTTTACCCTCCAAAAACGATTTGGCGGTTTTCTGCGGTGCCATAGGAACACCAATTTGTATCATCAAATCTCTAAAAGCCTCTCGATTCTCAGTTATTTCAATTGCATTAATATCAACACCAATAATTCGAACATCATAATCACTCCAAATCCCCATCTCATCACATTTAATGCATAAATTTAAAGCAGTCTGTCCGCCCATAGTCGGTAAAACTGCATCAATTTTATGTGTATTCAAGATTTGAATGATACTTTCAGGCTCTAAGGGCAAAAGATAAATATTATCTGCAACAACTTTGTCCGTCATTATGGTTGCAGGATTCGAATTGATTAAGGTAACTTCAATACCCTCGTCCCGCAATGAGCGCGCTGCTTGGGATCCTGAATAATCGAATTCACATGCTTGACCAATAACGATTGGACCACTACCTATTATTAAGACTGATTTAATGGAATTATCTCTTGGCATAGTATTTTTTCAATTAACGAATTTAACTCATAAATTGAGCTCAAAATTAACCAAAAGCAAATTGTCTTTGGTGGTAAATCTTTTCATCTTTTGAACATTTAAAGTGAATAACTTAATTTTTGTGTTTTGCAAGTATTAGTTCTTTTCGTTGCGTAAATTTGGATGTTAAAGACTAGAAAATAAGACAATGAATATTATTTTAAATCATATTCAAATCCAGCAAAAAATAAATAGGCTGGGACATCAAATTATTGAAAACTGTTTTGAAGAACCTTCAATTTACATCGGGGGAATTTGCGGAAATGGATTCCTTTTAGCTCAAAAATTAGGATCTATTCTTATCGAAAACTCAAATCAAAAGGTCGTTATTTTCGAAATAAATGTCGACAAGGAGGAGCCCTGGAATCATAAAATCAGTTTGAGTATCGATGAATCTGAGCTTAAAAATGCTTTCATATTTATTGTTGATGATGTTTTGAACTCAGGTAAAACTATGCAATATTCGCTAATCAAAATGTTAGAAAGACCCACAAAGTCTATAAAAACAGTTGCTTTAGTAGATCGTACACATAGACGCTATCCAATAAAAGCGGATTTCGTCGGATTGAGTCTTTCGACGACACTTAAAGAAC
>CANHJY010000101.1 GCA_947461185.1 Flavobacteriales bacterium | reverse complement strand
GCCTGCAAACCAACTCACCATGAATATGATGTGTAAAGCTTTTATTGTTTGATAAGTCTCAAATTGCATCGTGTAAATTTAGTATTAATACCTTAGAATTTCATCCAAACATTTTTTGACTTGATATAGATCTTCTTTCGAAATTTTTCCGATTTTTCGAACTAAACGTTCTTTAGAAACAGATCTGATATGAAAGGTCAAAACTTCTGAAGTTTCCGATAAATTGTTCTCGTTATTGGGTTGTAGAACAAGATTTCCCTTATAATTTTTGACTTTCGTAGTGAGCGGGCAACAAATTACAACATTCAAATAGGAGTTGAGTAAATTGCCACTGATAACCAATAAAGGACGCATACCAGATTGTTCGCTGCCAATAGTAGGATTCAGGTTGGCATACCATAATTCACCTTGTTTCATCTTCCTCTGATTCAGTGATTTGATTCATATAATCTGCCATACCTTCTTCGGCAATAACAAGTGTATTTGCATCTTCTGACATTTGTTTATATGATTTTATATATGCCGCACGGTTAAGCTGTTCTAGGTAAATAGAAAGCGCTTTTTCTATGATTTTGTTTTTAGGAATAGCAAGCTCTCTTGATTTTTCATCTAGTAGGTGAAGCAGCGAATCTGGAAGTGAACTGGTAAATGTTGCCATATCATATTTATGAATTATAAATATAAAAATTATTTACCTTTTATAAAAATTTTAACTTAAAGTTTCGGCTTAATTTTATAAAAATCAAGAGCGTAAAAATAATTATCGGTAGAAAGTATAAATGTGCCAAACTATATTTACCCAAAATGTCTTTGGATAAAGCCTGATAATATTAAATAAGACAATTTAATTTAGCCAAACATGGCGCCAAACTGACCCGAGTTGGAGGTCTGAGCGCTTTCCACTGTAAGAATAGGAATGTGCAATTCATTCATAATCAAATGCTGAACAAATTTATCTGAAAAGGCATAGAAGGTACTTTGATAATGGGTCGCGGCCAAAAGGTCTACCTTGTTTTCTTTACAAAACGCGATTAAATTGTCGTCGAAATGTTTCCTTTCAAGGAAATGAAATTCAAATTCAACTCCTTGTTCCTTCAATTGATCAATACAGAATAACATGTTTGTGTTGACTTTAGATTTGAATTGGCTGTCATCGTGTTTTCCTCCAACTAAATGAACTTTGGCTTGAAAGCGTTTGGCCAATGCTGCAGCATACCTTATTACCTGCACACTTTCTTTTTCTAGATCTATTGTTTGTACAATGGTTTTAATATCATGGAATTGTGATTCCTCTTGAACGATGAACAGGGGTCTTTTCGAACTTTCAACCACCCTTAAAGCATAACTACCAAATACTTTCTGCATTCCTCGTTCACCATGTGTTCCCATCACCACCAATGCTGCGTCTGAGGCATCTGCGATTTTACCTATATCTTCCAGAAACTTACCTTTAACGACGAGCTGCTCACTTACAAACGAACCTAAAGACAGTTTACTGACAAAGGCTGAAAGGGAAGCCGTTGCTGCTATCCTATTATCTTCACTGTCTATAATATGTAAAAAAGTCAACTTAGAATTGAACTTACTGTTTAATTGAATGGCAAAATCAGCAGCTTTCTCCGCGGCTTTTGTAAAATCTACAGGAATAATAATGTTTGCACTCATAGCTTGCGTTTTAGCAGAATAATTGAATTGCTTTTAATTTAGCGCTTTAAAATTAGAAAAAAAGAGGGATAAAATAGCGTTTTGACCTCTGTAAAAGTGTATTTTCACAACCTGTATTACTAATTCCATGGATAATTATTTTTATCAATCAGATCAATTGGAAACCATCCTTGTTGTGGATGATTCTTTAAAAAAAATTGAGACATGGATTTCTCTGAAATTATCATTCGGAGATATAAATTTTGATCTAGATTAATTAAATGATAATTAAACTTAAATTGCTCGTAATTGGTATTGCAATCAGTTTCTTTGGTTCAATGGCTCCTGGAACACTTAACATGGCAACAATTCACGTTTCAGCATTTGATTCATTGGATGCGGCGCTCTGGTTTGTTTTTGGTGCTGTAATCATTGAAATGTTTTATGCTGCCTTTGCAGTAACGCTTCTACACCGAATTAAAATCCCAAATCAATGGAAAAAAGGGGTGCAATGGCTTTTTGTAATAGGGTTAATAAGTTATGGTGGATACATACTGTTTACTGAACTATTCAAAGTAGAAAGTGCTGCAATTGAAAAAATATCGTTTACTGGAAGTGCTTTTATCTTTGGAATAAGTATGAGTTTCGTAACACCTTCTCAGATGCCGTTTTGGATGTTTTGGGGCACACTTCTAAAGCGCCGAAATATTTTGGATGATAGTCCTTCGTCTATTCTTATTTACACTTTAAGTGCCGGAATCGGTGCAGCTTCACTCCTTGTAATTTACGCATTTCTTGGGGTGGAAAATAGAGATTGGATTAACGACAACCAATTTATCTTCATGATTTTTTATGGTTCGGTCTTTTTAATGATTGGTCTCTATCAAGCTTGGCGCAACATTGTGAGTCATCTTAGAGGCTCTGTTGTTGAATAAAGTTTTAAGTGCATTGCTCATCGCATGCCATAGGGGTAGCCACCTAGATTTTACTTTTGGCAAATACACCATTGAGCTTGGCTTTTTCAGTTTTATTGACAATTTTACTTGAGCACTTTGTAGCAAGTTAAATCAAAATTTAAAGCTTCCTCATCCACGTAATCACCTATTAAAGGGCACTATTCATTTTTCTTAAATATCTTTGTGCCTTAAATGAAGAAAAATGAGTGTTTTCGAATTGTCTGAACAAGAATTACAAAGGAGAGAGAATTTAAATAAATTGAGGGAAATGGGAATTGAACCGTATCCAGCTGATTTATTTCCAGTTTCTGATTTTGCAGCTTCGATTAAAGAAGGGTTTGAAGAAGGAAAAGCCGTATGTTTAGCAGGAAGAATGATGAGTCAGCGCATAATGGGTAAGGCTTCATTTGCTGAAATTCAAGATTCAACAGGACGCATTCAAGTTTATTTTAATCGGGATGAATTGTGTCCTGGTGAGGATAAAACACTTTACAATGACGTTTTCAAGCGTTTGCTTGATTTAGGTGATTTTATTGGAATAAAAGGTACGCTTTTCACGACCCAAGTAGGAGAGCAATCGGTTCATGTTAAGGAATTTACTTTATTAAGTAAAGCTTTGAAGCCTTTACCATTGCCAAAAACCGACGCAGATGGTAACATTCATGACGCCTTTACTGATCCGGAAATGCGATACAGGCAGCGTTATGTGGATTTAGTGGTTAATGCTCCAGTAAAGGAAACTTTCATTAAACGTTCTAAAACATTGAACGCCATGCGTCAGTTTTTCAATGAAAAAGGATACTTAGAAGTTGAAACACCTATTTTACAGCCGATCCCTGGTGGTGCGGCAGCAAGACCTTTTATTACACATCACAACGCTTTGGATATTCCGCTTTATTTGCGAATTGCCAATGAATTGTATCTGAAAAGATTGATTGTTGGAGGTTTCGATGGTGTATACGAATTTGCAAAAGATTTCCGTAATGAAGGAATGGATCGCACGCACAATCCAGAGTTTACTGTAATGGAAATTTATGTTGCTTATAAGGATTACAATTGGATGATGGATTTTACGGAGCAGATGATTCAGCGCGTAACAACGGAAGTTTGTGGTTCAACGGAAATTCAGGTAGGTGATAAAACGATTTCGATGAAGGCGCCTTTTGCTAGAATCACCATGCGTGATGCAATTCTTCAGCATACAGGTTATGATATCAATGGTAAATCAGAGGATGAACTTCGCCAAGCATGTCGAGCCCAAGGTATTGAAGTAGATGAAACCATGGGTAAAGGAAAATTAATCGATGAACTTTTCGGAGAAAAATGTGAAGGGCACTATATTCAGCCAACCTTCATCATGGATTACCCAATCGAAATGTCACCATTGTGCAAGCGTCATCGAGAAAATCCTGAACTTACTGAGCGATTTGAATTAATGATTAATGGTAAAGAAATCGCAAATGCGTATTCGGAGTTGAACGATCCAATTGACCAACGTGAGCGATTCGAAGAGCAAATGCAACTTTCTGAAAAGGGAGATGATGAGGCGATGTTTATCGATCAAGATTTTTTACGTGCTTTGGAATATGGAATGCCACCAACATCTGGTATGGGTATAGGAATTGACCGTTTGGTTATGTTGCTTACGAATAATTCATCTATCCAAGAGGTACTATTTTTCCCACAAATGCGACCGGAGGTTAAGACTGTAAAAATTGAACTCAACGAAAATGAAAAGCTCATTTACGATTTGGTGTCAGCTTCTGGATCTTCAGATTTGAATGCAGTAAAGGAGAAATGTGGATTCAGCAATAAGCAATGGGATGTTGCTGTAAAATCATTAACAAAACAAGGTTTACTGAAAGTGTCGAAAATAGGGGAGACCCTTATGATAGAAGCAGTCGCTTAAGGTAATAAAGCCTTCATTGCTGCATATTGATCTTTGTAATCATTTGCTCCTTTGCACTCCAATTCCGCTTTTTTCGTATGGAAGAATTCAATTCGATTTCCGGGATCAGGGTGCGTGCTTAAAAACGCCGGTACTTTTCCTCCACCTTCGGCTTCAATCTTTTCAAAGAAACCAGCACCACCATCGGCATTGTAATCTGTTGGACATAAATAGCGAACAGAACACTCGTCGGCTTCGGTTTCGTGATTCCGAGAAAATTTAAGTCCGATTAAGGCTCCACTCACTTGTTTAAGCGCCACTTTATCTCCAGCGATGACATCGAGCAGCAACTGTATTCCAAACATCGTGGTCATTTGTCTGGTGGAATGCCTTTTGTCTGCATGACCAATTTCGTGCGCAAGAACGCCAGCGAGTTGGTCTTCAGTATCTAAGTACTTCATCAAACCTGTGTAAACGTAGATGTATCCTCCAGGCGTACAAAATGCGTTCAGTACTTCATCATCCTTTATAATTCTCAAGCGCCACTTGAATTCATCTTTAAGGTCGACATTTCCGGAATTTAAAATTTTATCTCTGATGTCATACAAGTACTTGTAAACCTTAGCATTAGATACCGAATCAAGTTGCGGATATTCGCGAGAATTACTATCGATTTCAAACGCAACTTGTGCACCTAATTCTCTATCTTGGTCTATGGTAAACAAATTAAATCCGCCTCCTGAGCCACCGTTTCCATTCATGACTCCACATGAAGTTATCATTGCTACACATACACCAATATAAAATAGAAAAAAGCTTTTTTTCATTTGAATAATTTAATTAGGATAAAAATAAGTACTTAGAAAAGTTATTAAAAATGCGAGACTCCAACCCAAATAAATTTCAAAATGGGTATGTTTTTCTAGGAATAGTCTTGCTGACATTACCAAACCACTAACTAACAGCACTAGCGGCACCAACCAAAATTCAAATCTAACTTGTTCCATTAAGTATGCAATGATGAAACCCGTGAAAATTCCAGTCCCAGCAGCATGGAGGCTTATTTTCATTTTGTAATTTATGAAAATACAAGTGGCAGCTACAAGGACACCAGCAAAAGGTAATGCTTGTATATACTTTGGCAAGTGGATGTTAAGACTCATTATGTAAAAAAATGAGAAATAAAGCAGCAGGCAGTATACTAAGGTGACCAAAAGTGGGATATTTCTATCTCCACGTTCCTCCATTTCAATGGAAGAAATTACATTGATCAGTTTGAGATATAGGAAAGACATGGCAGGAGCAAGCACACCGAGTAAAATGAAAATAGTCAAAACGAATTGCTTATAAGCTAGGGGAAAGAAGAATAAAGAATTCGAAAATACCACTGCATTTTCAGCTGGAATAAAAAAAACAATCAAGAGGGCATAGATTGGCATGAACAAAGGAATACCCAACCAAGAAATTATTTGAGCGCTAGTCCTCATAGTTCTTTTCGAAGCCTTGCAACTGGAATATTCAACTGCTCGCGATATTTTGCCACAGTTCTACGCGCAATATTATAACCTTTCTCTTGCAGCAATGCCATAAGTTTTTCATCTGTCAATGGCTTTCTTTTCTCTTCACTTTCAATTGCTTCTGATAGGATTTTCTTCACTTCTCTTGTTGAAACTTCTTCGCCTGAGTCTGTTGAAAGTGATTCAGAGAAGAAGTATTTCAATGGAAAAATCCCATATCCTGTTTGGACATATTTACTATTTGCAACTCTTGAAACTGTTGAAATATCCAGATTTACAATTTCCGCAATATCCTTGAGAATCATAGGTTTAAGTTGTGTCTCATCTCCAGTTAAGAAATATGATCTTTGATAGGTCATAATGGCCTCCATGGTATGAAGCAATGTATTTTGTCTTTGCTTTATAGCATCAATAAACCATTTCGCACCATCCAATTTTTGTTTTACAAAAAGCAAAGCTTCTTTATCTGATTTGGATGTTTTTGCTCCTTCGGCGTATGTTCTTAACATTTGCTCGTAGGTCTTGCTAACCTTTAAATCAGGAGCATTTCTTCCGTTAATATTCAATTCCAGCTGCCCCTCAAATTCAGTAATCATAAAATCTGGGATGATTTGCTGATGGTTCTTGGCAGATTCCTTCATTGAACCTCCAGGTTTAGGATTTAATTTGAGTATTTCTTCAATGGCATCTTTTAAGTCCTCATCTTCAATTTCCAACTTAGCAGCAATACGTTCATAATGCTTTTTGGTAAATTCTTCAAAGTACTTCTCTAAAATCACTTTAGCTGTAAATCGGGTAATGTCTCCGTCCTGTTTTCTGTTTATTTGAATAAGTAAACATTCTTGAAGGTCTCTTGCGCCAACTCCTGCTGGATCTAGCTCTTGAATAACTTCAAGAATTTCCTCTACTTCCGGTTCAGTAACATTTAGGTTCAGTGCAAAGGCTAAATCATCAACCAAAGCATCAATTTCTCTTTTCAAATAACCCGATTCATCGAGATTACCGATAATCATTT
>CANHJY010000100.1 GCA_947461185.1 Flavobacteriales bacterium | reverse complement strand
CAATGACTCACTGTTCCATGGATTGTTGCACATTGGCAATCTTATTAAATTCCATCGAGCGTTCTGATGGAATAAAAACCATATTTAGGTTCCATTTGGCTATTTTATATTTCAAGTCTTTCTGAATCCATTTGTTTTTCGATGTATTTGCGGGCATTTTCAATTTTCCCAATTCTGGGATCCTTCTTTTATTCAATTCGGAAGCATTTAAAGAACCCTTAAGAACCATTTGAGAAGAAAATTGAATTTCGCTATTTTTTATTTTTTGCATTTTAACTTTTTGTAAACATAAAATAATGACACGGAAAAATATTTTTTTTTCAATGAAAAGCCCTAATTTTAAAACAATTAAAAATTTAATAATTGCAAGTGTTGAGTACTAGATTTTAATACTTTTTGTTTTTAAGCTAACGACCATTACTGAAAATTTATGAAGATGAAGCGTCTCTATTTTTTTATATTTTTCTCCCTTTTAAGTCTCCAGCGTTTAAATGCACAATTGGATACAATTTTCTGGTTTGTAGCTCCCGAGGTTGCCCAAACCCATGGAGATCGGCCAATTGTATTTCGTTTTGCATCTTTAGGAAATCCTGCAACAATCACAATTACTCAACCAGCGAACCCCCTTTTTCCGGCTCAAACCGTAAATCTTGGGGCAAATGCTGCACAGACAGTCGATTTAACAAGTTGGATTGATATTATCGAGAATAAACCTGCAAATACGGTTTTAAACTATGGATTCAAGATCACCTCTACTTCACCTATTACAGCATATTATGAGGTTAACCCAACATGTAATTGTAACCCTGACATTTTTTCTTTGAAAGGTAAAAACTCACTAGGAATATCCTTCTTAACTCCTTTCCAAAATTTTTTAACCAATGCCTCTTACGCAAGATCTGCATTTAATATTGTTGCAACAGAAAATAATACATCAATCACGATTATTCCAACGCAGAATATAGTTGGTCATGTGGCTAATGTGCCGTTTACAATAATCCTTAATGAGGGGCAAACTTATTGTGCTGAGGCTTCAAGTACCGCGGCCAATCAGCATTTAGGGGGCTCAGTAGTCATAGCTGATAAACCCGTTGCAGTCACACTTTCAGATGATACTGCTCAAGGAACGCCTTACGGTGGATGTGCTGATTTAATGGGAGACCAATTAATTCCAACAAGTGTAATAGGTGAAGAGTATATTGCAATAAAAGGATATTTAAATGGTCCAGATAAATTATATATCCTTGGCGTTACCAATAATACGCAAATAACGATAGACGGGGTTGCCGTTGGAACGGTAAATGCATCACAAACTTATGTTCACACTTTAAGTAATCCGACGGCATATATTCAAAGTTCGGCTCCTGTTTATTTATTGCATCAATCAGGTTTTGGATGTGAGGTTGGTGAAGCGATCCTGCCACCAATTGTTTGCACAGGTTCAAATACCGTTGCTTTTGTTCGGTCAACCAATGAGTTTTTTGCTGTTAATTTACTCGTGCCAACGGGTGGAGAAGGAAATTTTCTTTTTAATGGTGCCCCTGGTGTTATCAATCCAGCTAGTTTCAATTTTGTTCCTGGAACCGGCAACACGTGGATGTATGCTCAAATTGATGCATCTGGCTTATTAGGTGCCTTGCAAGCAGCGAGAATTGAAAACCCAACGCATAAATTTCATTTGGGACTTATTCATGGTGGAGCTAGTTCAGGATGCAGATTTGGTTATTTTAGTGACTTTGCATCGTTAAGTTATTCTATTCAGGCAAATGACGAATCATTTTGCGTTGGTGACACTGTTAATTTAGTTACTAATAATTTGCCTGGCGCAACTTATGAATGGACTGGTCCGAATGGATTCAGTTTCATTGGGGATACCGTAATTATTACAAACGCACAAGTTCAAAATTCTGGTCAATATATTGTCTCAGGAAACCTGCCTGGAGCTTGCGATCTTTTGGCGGATTCATTAGTGATTTCAGTTATTGACACCCCTCCTACACCTCAAATATTTTCCAATGGACCTGTATGTGAAGGGGAGGATGTCCAGTTTTGGAATGATGTTACTAGCCCTTACACCTTCACTTGGTTAGATGCCTCAGGAAATAGCTTGTCAAATTCAGACACTATTACTTTACCGACACCACCAACAGGACTTGTCGAAATAAGCATTGCTTCCAATTTAGGGGAATGTATTTCAAATTCAGTAAACTTTGAAACTCAAGTATACACTAATCCTATTCCTGATTATACGGGTTCAACAGCAATCTGTGGCACATCAATAAATTTTGAAGCTTTTGTAACACTTGACAATTCAGATCCTTTTGGTTCAATTACGTGGTATGACATCAATAACAATATACTTTCAACCACGAATCCAACGAATATTATCAATTCATCCAATACCCCAGATATTACCGACACCTTTTATGTAAGTGTTTTATCACAACATGGTTGCTTAGGAACAGATACTTTTAATGTTACATTTCATCCATGGCCCATTGCTGATTTCTCTTGGATAGACTTGTGCGACGGTGCTACAATTGATTTTACAAGTAATTCATCGTGGTCGGGCAATCCAAATTCCATAGATTTTATAACTGAAAACATTGATTTCGGTGATGGAGCGACTGGAAATAGCGGAGATGATTCACATACCTATTCAACACCTGGAACATATAACGTGGTACTCAGTGCTTATTCCAATTACAATTGTATGGATACCATAAGCCAATCAATTACAGTATATAATATTCCTCAAGCGAACCTATCTATTGATGATGGTTGCGGCAAAGTAACATTTGATGTTGCTTTAAATTCTGGAAATAATACTGTAGATTCATTAAACTGGATAATCGAAAACAACATCTTAAGTTCGGATAATCAATTCACTGTCGAATTTGGAACAGCAGGTGAATATAATGGAACTTTAGAGATATTTACTGCCAATAATTGTCAATATGATTTTCCTTTCAACTTCAATGTTATTCCTTCTATTTCAATTGAAGAACTCAATATTCCCAATGTGTTAACCGCGAATAATGACCAGACCAATGATGAATGGTTAATTGACCCTTTATTTTCAAACTGTAATGAATTCACAGTGCGGATTTTGAATCGTTGGGGAATTGAAGTATTTAAAATGGATAACCTATCGATTGGCGGATTTAAGGGTGAAGACACAAGCGGTAACGAACTCCTACCTGGAGTTTACTTTTATGTATTTGAAAGTGAACAGGAAGTTAAGCATGGCAGTATAACCTTGATTAGATAAACACATAATTTACCTAACTTTACGTATTAAATTCAAAAGGTTAACTTGAAAATTAAAAGTATCAATACAGTTGTATTATTAGGAATTCTTTCGCTTTCCAGTATTTTAATTGTTCAAGTATTTTGGATTAGAAAAACTGTTGAAATACAAAGAACAAGTATTGCTATTCAACAACGAGAAGACAGTTTAAATCAACGTCAATTTTCTAAAGATGTGCACGTTGCCCTTCGGAATGTACTGAACAATTTCTACGATAAAAAATCTGATAATTCCGATATTAATGACGATGTCAAGCAGGTGAAATCGAATTATTTTGTTGTAGACATTAATGATGAAATCAAAGGTTATGATATCATGGAGGTTGATCCTTTGTTATTTTATCTTCAGACATTACTTACAAGGGAATTAAATAATCAAACCATTCATCAAGATTTTAAATATGGTATTTATGATTGTTTCAGGGATTCGATTGTTTATGGCAATGTTGTGAATTATGATAAAGCCAAGGGATATGTGCCAATTTCTGACAAAACAGTAAATGAAACCGCTAAAAAATTGGATTGGAAACAAGACGGGCATTACTTTACCGTAATCTTTCCCAATGTAAAATTTGAATCCAATATTAATCAACCAAATGCAATTTCTCCATGGATATATATTTCAATAATTGGCATTTTGATATTGCTATTTTTTGGATACACGATTTCCGTGATGATACGTCAAAAAAGACTTTCGGAGATAAAAAATGATTTCATCAATAACATGACTCATGAATTGAAAACACCTATTTCTACAATTGCACTTTCAAGTGAAATGATTTTAAAAGGTGATTTTACAGCCGATAGGGAAAAATTTTACCGCTATGTCGGAATCATTCACAAAGAAAATAAAAGACTCGAAGATCAAGTTGAAAGGGTTCTGAATGTTGCGAAACTGGATCAAGAGAAAATTACATTGAAAAAAACAGCATTGAACATGCATGAATTGTTGGAAGAGGCAAAAGAGAACTTTACATTGAATCAACTTGGAAATGGTGTAGCGATTAATTTAAAACTAGATGCAGCTGAGCCAATCATCTATGCTGATGCCGTTCACATCACCAACGTAATTTATAATTTACTCGATAATGCTATCAAGTATTGCGAGATGGATCCGAAAATTACTATTAATACTGACAATAAAAACAATGGTTTTTTGATTGAAATTTCAGATAATGGTATTGGAATAAAGAAGGAAGACATTAAAATGATTTTTGATAAATTTTACAGGGTCCCAACAGGCAATCTGCACAATGTTAAAGGTTTTGGGTTAGGTCTTTTTTACGTAAAATTAATCGTTGAAGAGCATTTAGGTAAGATAGAAGTCAAAAGTAAAATTGGAGAGGGAACAACCTTTACAATCTGGCTTCCGATGAAACATGAATAATTTACTTTATCTTTTTCAGGAAAGACATTGGTTGTGGATATAGGCCATCTCTTGAAATTTTCTTTCCCTTTTTGAAAACCATAACCCTTTCAGTAGCCTTTTGATTCGGAATCAAGCAATCCAGTAAAAAATAATTATTGGCTTCAAACATTACCTTGAAGGTTCCTTGAAATTTATTCTGACCTATTTCAAATTTGATCTCATCTTCGTTTATTGCTATTTGTATTGAGCAAGCTGAAACATCAATTGCACCATCTTCTGTTTCGAAGGAATATGCTGGAATTTCACCAGAATATTGACCATAATACTTTTTTTTAAGCGTTAATGTACTTTGCGAAAAAGCAGAACTGCCAATTACTAAAAAAAGAAAAAGAATTGTTCTCATTGCTTCAAAATTAAATCAATTTTTGAAAAATTCAATTATTAAAAGTCGTTATGGTAATAGCAGCGATTAATTATTAAATTCGTCTCGAATATGAACTTCATTGTTAAAGCAAGTAAATACAAATGGCATTTTTTGCTCATCTCTATAGCTTTAATAGCATTTTGGCCATTAAGTACATTCCAATACATTCCTAAATGGGATAATATTGATTGTTACCTTCCCTACAGATATTTTGTGAATTGGTCTTATCAAAATGGCGAATGGCCGCTTTGGAATCCTTTTCAGCATTTTGGTTATCCCGCATACGCTGATATGCAAAATGGCATGTACAACCCTATTGTTTGGATTATACATTTGTTTGGAAATTATAATACTACCTCACTTACAGCAGAACTCCTTTTCTATTATATCGTCGGTATTCTTGGCGCATATAAATTAGCCTCACTATTCGTTAAAGAAAATACAACGAAGCTTTTAATTGCCATTTCTTATGGCCTTTCAGGATTCATGATTGGCACTTCACAAATCATGATATTTATTGCTGGCGCAGCATTTTTGCCCCATATATTGTTCCATTTCCATCAATTACTTTTTATTCATAACTGGAAAAATTACTTGTGGTTTGCATTTTATATTGTTTTGCACGCTACAGCTGCAAGCCCTGCATTTACGATAATATTAATTTATGTTTTAGCCATACTTTTCATTTTCTTTCTCATTAAAAAGAAAACTTTCTCCAATCTAGATTTTATAAAGGGCAATTGGAAAAAAATATGCGTTGGAACAGCACTTATTATAGTAATGTTACTGCCATTTATTGTTGCCTTGTATGAGTTTTTACCCTATTTTCAGCGTGCTGAAAAATTACCGTACTCCAATTTTTTACTCGAAAATCCTTTTGATTACCAAGAGTATATTTCTTTTTTATTTCCATACACCACTTTAGCTAATTCTGAATTCTTTGGAAATACAGACATGACCATGCGCAGTGCCTATATCGGATTTATTCCTTTTCTTTTCTTTTTATTCAGTTTTCGATACATCAAAGAATTTCAAATCAAATGGCTTTGGATTTCTTTAGTACTTTTCTTTTTAATTGCCGCCGGTGGTGCAACCCCATTTTACAAATTTATTTATGAATTGCCGGGTTTTGGATTGTTCAGGCACCCCTCAATTTTCAGAGTTTACATCATATTAATTATTACCGTCTTAGCTGGGATTTCATTTGAAAGATGGAAACCAGAATTAAATGAAAAACAAACTAAAGTCATTCTATGGGGAATTAGTGTAGTAATTGGAATTTTGGTCATCGCTGGTTTTATATTTCGCTATCCTGAAGAAACATCCACATTTTTTAATGTGTTCAAAGCCAATCTGCCATCGCCCGATTTGTCGATTCGCACTTTATTATTCTATAATTCGATTGCGATTTTGACATGTTGTATAACTTGCCTTCTCGCACTCAGAAAAATCAACAATTTCAAAAACGTTTTATTGCTACTCTTGGTATTCGATTTACTGATTTACAGCCAAGTCAGCTCATCCTACACCATACATTATCCAAACAAGAACTCCAGTTATGATGATTACTTTAACAATCTTCCCCTTGAAGCTGACCAAAAATTGACAACAATTCCTTATAAAAACCTCATCGAAAACTATGAGCCCAAATTGGAAGGTTTGTGGAGAAACACGGCGACTTTTCATAAAAAATTGACATTTGACGGACACAACCAGACGCAATTTTCAAAATTCAATCAAATTGAAAAAAATGGAAATATTGTTTTTTCGAAGGAGAATCGTTTGATGTATGAAATTTCCTCTGATGTTTCAACTTCATTAATTCCAAAAGCCAATGCTGCTTGGAATACAAAACATGAAAAAATCAATATTAATCCAGACACATTGCGAATATCGACTATTCGAATCGGGTTTAACAGCTTCTCTGCACAAGTAAAAAATGAAAGTTCTCAATCCGATTGGGTGGT
>CANHJY010000099.1 GCA_947461185.1 Flavobacteriales bacterium | reverse complement strand
CCTTATTCTAACTATGATAAATAACATTCCCTTTTTTAACAACAAGGATAAGTCATCATTGATTGCAATTGGCGCTTATGATTTCAAGGTAAGCGAGGTGTTCTCTGACCGCAAATTAAAGTTGATACAGTTCCATTTCAATGGTTTCGGAAGACCAGGATACATCACCATCTTCAAAAGTTCAAATGTCTATGAATCTATACTGATTAGGATTGAATCAGATAGTGAAATTGGCTTTTTAAAGGAAATTTATGATGATGCGGAACTGGTTCCGTGTATTGTCCGATGGGTATCTACCACCAAAGGAAATTGATATTGTGTTTTTCTAGGGAACTCAAAATCCATTCGCTTGATTCAGAATTTGTCTTGAATGAAAAGGGAAAAGTATCAGACTACACAAAGTGTTTTAGAACTTGAAATGAAAATAAGTGAAAAGCACATCAAGCAAAAGGAGCAATTAAAACCCATTCAAGTGAAGTACAATTCACTACTGCCAATTTATGAAAGTTTTTAAATCGATTGCTCTTATACGCCTTCTAGTGAAGGACTTATTCTTTAATCACATTGAAAGTTTGTTTCATATTTTCTCCAACTCTGAAGATATAAATTCCAGATGTTAATTTACCCAGTTCAATCGGTGTGTTCTCAGAGTTTAATTTTCCAGACAAAACAACTCTTCCAGTATTATCATAAATGGAATACTCCTCACCAATATTTTTGGTCTCCACTTTCACATAAACAATGCCCTCAGTCGGGTTAGGCCATAGCGAAAACAAATCTTGGTCACCTAAATTATTTACACCTGTTGATGTTACATCTTGACAAATAAGGGTCAAAGAGCCACCTGAACTTAAAGAGCCACCTGAACTTGTTGTACCAGCGGTACCCGAGGTACCTCCAGCTGAAACACTACCCCCAATATTCATGATTCCAACACTATTAGATGGGTTGCATGAAGGACAAATATCATACGCAGAGTCAAATTGAACAATATACATGTCAGCTAGACCGCTTCCAATATTGTCGGAATATCCAGCGGCTATCAAACAATTATCATTTGTTATTAAAATCGATTGACCTGTTTCAATACCAGAAGAACCGACAGTTTTACCAAAAATAAAAGAACCTAAATTGTCAAATTCAGTTGTGTACAAATCATAATTACCCGCATTGATACCATACCAACCACAAGCCACTATATTACTATTTGATTTCTGTTGTATCGATTTAAAATAGTCAGAATTTGCACCTCCAATTGTTTTGGTCCATACTATATTACCTGAGTTATTTAATTTGACTAAATAACAATCGTTTCCTCCTGCTCCATATGATTGAGTCACTCCTGCCAATGCAAAGCCACCATCATTAGTTTGTATAATTGAAAAAGCTTCTTCATCTAATGAACCTCCAATTGTTTTGGACCATGATAACAGACCTGTGTTTGATATCATTAAAACATAGCAATCTTTTTGACCAGCTCCATATGATTTTGTATAACCAGATAGAATAAAACTACCATCAGTATTTTGAAAAAGCGAATAAGCCACGTCTTCTCCTATGCCACCATATGTGTTTGAAAAATTAATATTACCTGACGCATCCATTTTAACAAGATAAGCATCATAATCTATGCCTGTTACCCCATACCATCCTGCAACAGCCAAACCTCCATCTGAAGTTTCAATTATTGAGTTCCCATAGTCAGAACCCGTCCCTCCAATTGTTTTTGTCCATGACAATGTTCCTGTCGAGGTTATTTTCCCAATATAAACATCATTACCTCCAGCACCAAATGATTGGGTAATTCCAGTGAAAGCGTATCCTCCATCCGCAGTTTGTATTATCGAAAATGCTTTGTCAACATTTGTACCACCTAGTGTTTTTGTCCATTCAATTTGACCAATGCTATCCAATTTAACAAAGTAACAGTCCTCAAGGCCTTGGCCATATGAACTAGTGTAGCCACAAATTATTGAGCCATTATCATTAGTTTTTGCTATTCCAACAGCAGACTCATTACCTGTACCACCTATCGTTAGACAAAAAGAGCTAGTTTGTGATTTTGCACTAAATAGACTGCCGAAAATTGAAATAGCAGTAAAAAGAATATTTTTCATTTTCATTTTTTGTTTTTATTTAATTTCTTTTACCATTCGGTCATTTTATTTTAAAATTACTCGCAAATAGTATGGCATTCGCCGCAAATATAAGCAAAAGTATGTGGCCTTTGTTGTATATGCACTAAAATACTATGCAACGTGATGAAGGAAGGTATTTAGTACATTGCAAACGTGCTCGAATTAGGAGGTTATTTCACGAGTAAACTCCAGCTGTTTTTAGATTAGATGAAAGTGATAAGTTAGAAGAGATTGAAATCAATACGATGTGTGAGACAGTATATTTTAACCAAAAAAGTGGTAATTAATAACGAAATGTAGTTATTTTGATTTATGTCATTAAAAAAATTAAATCAAAATAAATTAATGGATAATTACAAACCATCAATTTCAAGTATATCTTATATCTATTACACTAAACCAAGTGAAAATAAGAATCGATTCAAATATACAGTAAAATCTATACTTTCAGGTCAATTCAAGTATGATTACGACCATGGAATTCATGACAGTTTACCGCTTTTTATTAAATCAAACTATATCACTGTTCCAGCTGAATTAAAACGCTATTTAGAGCGCAATAAAAGACTTTTAAAGCAAATAGATTCAGATAGCACAATAGCGATTGAAAAATGTCTTCTTGTGGCTAGTAATCTTACCAACGATAAAAAGAACGATGAATGGAAGAAGCTCTGTTCTGAAATACTCCAAATTCAAGTTAAAAAAAGCAACGATAATACATATGTTGTCAAAAATGTAGTTGATGTACTTATTTCATCTGGACTCATCGAAATCAGAAAAGATATTAATGGGTACGATTATTATACCGAGGGTAAATGTCGGGAATTTAGATTAACCACTAAAAATTTAAAATACTATCAACTTACTACAAATCAGGTCATTTTCAATAGAAAACAAGCTATTTTATTTCATCTTAGGAACATTGCTGAAAATTCGATAGTAAATAACCTGTTGAGGCTGTATCCAAGGCTTACTTTTCCAACATTAGAAGAATTGAAAATAAAAGCTAAAAGGCTTGTAAAAGTAAAATACACGAATCGTAATGGGCAGTTTCTAAAATTTCGCAATAAGCACCCCGTTAGCTACTTTAAGGATATTGAAAACATTGTATTCGTTGAAGACCACTTATCGATGTACGAGGGATATGTGATGAATCTCCTTAGGCTTCCAACCATAGGTGACCATAAAAGTGGTGGCAGAGTCGTAGATTCTATGGTATTAATACCTAAGTGGATTCGTGAGGAAATCCTTATTGATGGCGAAAGAATAGTTGAATGTGACTACCAATGTCTGCATCCGAACATTGCATTTTCTATTTATGATGGTGATTGCAAGTTTCTTACTCATCAGATTGTTGCTGATTATTTAGGTATTGATGTAAAAATAGTCAAACTAGGACATTTGAAATTCTTCAATCAAATGGCTCAGACTATGAAAAAGAATCCTGTATTCCAATATTATGAAGATAACCATGAAAGTCTTTTGGTAAAATTTGCTGAGGAGAAAATGAATAATAACAATCATAAAATCACTTCTATGAAGTTGTTCAATAAAGAAGTAGCGCTTATGGCTAAGGTGATTGAAAAATTAAACAGAGTCGAAATTTACGGCATTTACGTCTATGATGCCTTATATGTCAAGCGAAGTGATTCAGCAAAAGTTAAAGATGTGATGAATGAGACTGCTTTAGAGATGGGGATTTATACGTCCGTCCAGTTATAAGTCATAATCCACCGAATATTCTTCAAATACTGAATCAATATCTGGTAAATTTTCTTCGATAAGTTTAATTATACTCGAGTCATTGTTCATGTCAGCAAAGAATGAGATTATTAGGTTACTACTGAATTTGCTATTTTTTTTCGGGGTACTTGTTAACCAAATGGAAATAAAGTATTGGGGCATTATACCTTTAGCTAATATGGTAAAATCGCGCTTTACAATGGCAGGTCTATTACCTCCCCATTGACAAACGGGATAAGTGAAATCATCAAATGCTTTAGCAATTATTTCCTTCTCAATCACCATTACACGATTGTGTACAGTTTCAATATGAATATCACTAACTGTCACTACACGTCCATTCTTCATTTTTTTTTCAATCATTATGTTTTTATAAATCAGATGTTATTCCCTTTTATTGTGCGTTTTATTGGTTTATTATAATTGTCCTTTACAGTGTTCAGGTGCTATTCATGGTGCTTTTGGGTATCGTAGGTGTGTACCTAAAAACTTCAGTCAAAAAATTGCACAAAAAATTTTTGAGGCACTCCGACCATCTCGCATGGGGTATCCCACAGGGAGGGGGTATTAAGAGTTCACGGAGGGAGGGGTATGGGTAGGCCTCACTGAGTGTTTTTACTCATTGAATTCTGTACGAATACGATTCTGGAATCCATCCCATTCAAAAAGAAGATGCAATTCGTTTTTTGAAATGAGTTCCAGATACAATTGAATAAGGCATCCTTCTGTAATACACGCATATTCTTCATCAAGTCCCAGTAAGTAATTCACCAACAGTGCTCTCAACATAGGTGAGAACTCTAAATTTTCGATAGGTTCAAAGTGTGATATACACTCTTGTGTACGTTGATTAATGGTTGTGTCGATGAATTCGTGCAGAATTTCACTCATGCTTTTCTTATTGGCCGAGCAATTAAATTGAAATGCTTTTTTAGCGTCATCATTGATTCGTATTTGGATGAATTTGTCCTTCATAGTTACTTTTAATTATAAATATGTCGTGACAAGGGAAAAGTCGAAAAATGAAGATATTTTCATCTTTTTTAAATTTTATTTAAATGAACATCAACAGGTTAAGATATCCCGTTTTATATTTAAAAAGTGAGGTTGTCAAAAGTTGAAAAATATAATAACATTGCACAACTACCGATTGGATTAGATGAAAAACTTCATAATCATCGGTTTTCAATTTAGTCATTTCATCAGGTTGTATCAAAATGCTAAATGTTGAATTAGAGACAATTTGAAGTCTCAGAGTCAAGAAGGACTATAAAGGAATAAACCTCACCATCCGAAAAAAAACATGAGGTAAAGGATGGTGATTTAAAATGAATTGTGATGAATTATCACTTGGTTTCGGGAAAAACTCATTACCAAAAAAAATTAACATTGATGATATTAGAAGATGTTCAGAGTATAAGAATTTAACAGAAGAAGAGGCAATAGAAATTATTGATTCGATTTACCAGTTAAGTATAATTACATTAAATATTTACAAAGATGAAATTAGAGGCATTTAAGAAATTTAGCACGTATGAAGTAGCTAAGGAGATTAAAAAAGAGAATGTATGGAGTTACACTAGAGTTTCCTCAAAGGAGCAATTCACTTCAAATGGTAGTGTTCAAAACCAAAAATCAGTAGCACACGAGTTTGCTATTGAAAACAATTATAATCTAACACACGAATTTGGCGGAACCTATGAAAGCGCAAAAGGAGACTTTACTCGAAGCGAGTTCAAGAATATGATTGAAGAGGTTAGGAAGTCAAGTACGAAACCTTTTGCAATTATGATTTTCAAAATGAGTAGATTCTCACGTTCTGGGTCAGGCGGAATTTCAGTTGTTCATGAGTTAGTAGATAAAATCGGAGTGCATTTGATTGAAACCAATACTGGGCTTTCGACAGCAACGCCAAGAGGCAAGAATGCTATACTTGCCAAACTTGTTGAGGCAGAAAGGGAGAATATTGAACGGCTAGAATTTACTATTCCTGGAATGAAAAATCTCCTTAGAGCAGGTAATTGGTTAGGAACAGCGCCATTTGGGTATAACCATCATGGACCACGAGTTAAAGATTACGAAAGACTAAGCCATAAACAAAAATTAGTACTTAACGATACTGGAAAGATTCTCCAAAAAGCATGGCAATGGAAAATTGACGGAAAACGTGATTTCGAAATACTTGCTGATTTACAGACTTTTGGAATAAGTATTACTAAGCAAAAACTTAGCGATATGTGGCGTAAACCTTTTTATTGTGGGGTTAGTGTTCATCGAATGCTTGATGGAGAGGCTGTATTGGGGAATTGGGAGCCAATGGTAAGCAAAGATGATTTTATGAAAGTCCAGAAAATCATTGAAAAGAACAACATAGGTTACACGGTATGCAAAATAAATGAAAAGCGACCGTTAACAGGATTTGTCACCTGTATTTCCTGTGGGCATAAATTAACTAGCTACGAGGTTAAATCCAAGGGTTTACACTATTATACATGCCAAAATAAGTGCGAGGGCTCAACAATGAATGCAGAAACATTAGAGAAATCTAAAAAGGAAGGCATCAATAATCTTTTCATACAATTATTGGAAGAAATTGAATTAAAAGATGGGATTGTTGACCTCTTCAAGAAGCAACTTAGGTATTCAATTGATTATATCAATTCAGATGATTTAGAAAATGAAAAAAGCATCAAAAAAGAAATCAATATTTTAACCGATGAACTTGAAAAGCTAGAGGAAAAGTACATTTTTCAAGGACTGCCAAAACAAACCTATGATAAGTACTTCATTAAAATTCAAACAGAAATACAAGATAAAAGCATGCAACTTGAAAAAGTACAAAATAAAATATCTAACCGAGATGAAGTTGTAGATAGATGTGTGTCAATTTCAAATAACATCAGTAAATACTGGGTATCTGGAGATGTCAATACCAAGTTGAAAATTCAAAAAACAGTATTTCCAACAGGATTGGTAATTGATGCTAAAAACAGACAATATCTAACCAAAGAAGTGAATACCATTTTTGCAAGAATTCCAGATTTAACAAGGGATACAGAGGGACAAAAAAAAGACGCATCAAGTATTTTACCTGATGCGTCCTACCTAGTAGCGGGGACACGACTCGAACGTGCGACCTTCGGGTTATGAGCCCGACGAGCTACCAACTGCTCCACCCCGCAATATATCTTGAAACGTGTTGTTTTCCGTATTGGGACTACAAAGATACGAACTTTTTTGGGTTCTGCAAACTATGTGGTCTAAAAAAATGTTAGCGAACGGATG
>CANHJY010000098.1 GCA_947461185.1 Flavobacteriales bacterium | reverse complement strand
GTTGGACAACGCGCATTTTAATCACGTATAAGAAACTGAAACTTATCAATATTTTTTAATGCGATACTCGTGCCTCTTGCAACAGCGCGAAGTGGGTCCTCAGCTATGTGAACAGGTAATTTAGTTTTTGCTGAGATTCGCTTATCTAAACCTCTTAACATGGACCCGCCACCAGCTAAATAAATACCCGTTTTATAGATATCAGCCGAGAGCTCTGGAGGGGTCATTTCAAGCGCACTCAAAATAGCTTCCTCTATTTTCGAAATTGTTTTATCTAAGGCATGGGCTACTTCTGAGTAGGAAATAATAATTTCTTTCGGTATACCTGTCATTAAATCACGACCTCTTACGGCAAAATCTTCTGGCGGATTATCTAATTCTGGCAGTGCCGCACCTACTTCAATTTTTATTTGCTCAGCCGTGCGTTCTCCAACAAGAATATTGTGTTGGCGGCGCATATATTCTTCTATGTCGTTGGTAAAATCATCTCCTGCAATCCTGATAGACTTGTCGCAAACAATTCCTCCAAGAGCAATGACTGCGATTTCTGAAGTCCCACCCCCGATATCAATAATCATATTTCCCATTGGTTCTTCAACATCAATTCCAATCCCTATTGCTGCTGCCATAGGTTCGTGAATCATATAAACCTCTTTCGCTCCGGCATGTTCAGCAGAATCTCGAACAGCTCTTTTTTCTACTTCGGTGATTCCAGAAGGAATACAAATTACCATTCTCAATGTTGGATTAAAAAGCGAACGACCCGGATTAATCATTTTAATCATTCCGCGGATCATCTGTTCAGCACTTTGGAAGTCTGCAATCACACCATCTTTCAAAGGACGCACGGTCTCAATGAGCTTATGCGTTTTACCATGCATTTGTTGTGCTTTTTTTCCAATTGCCACAACTTTGCCTGATTGAATATCTTTCGCAACGATAGAAGGCTCATCAACCACCACTTTATCGTTTTGAATAATTAAGGTATTCGCAGTGCCTAAATCTATCGCTATTTCCTGAGTCAAAAAACTAAATAATCCCATTTTTTGTAATGTCGTTGGTGTTTAATCACTATTGTAACCGCTTCTTAATCGTAAAATTCGACTTTTTGTTTCAAATATTGATGAATTTTCCAATAATTAATGTTTAAAATGTCGTGTTCCTGTAAAAACCATTGTCAAATCATTGTCATTGCAATAGTTAATTGATAGTTCATCCTTAATTGAGCCTCCAGGTTGAATGACTGCAGTTATTCCTGCCTTGTCTGCAATTTCCACACAATCAGGAAAAGGGAAAAAGGCATCAGAAGACATGCTACTTCCGTTCAAATCGAATCCAAATTGTTTTGCTTTGTGTATAGCTTGATTCAGCGCATCAACCCTTGACGTTTGGCCAGTTCCACATGCCAACATCTGATCATTTTTTGCTAGTACAATCGTATTGGATTTTACATGTTTCACAATTTTATTTGCGAACAATAAGTCAGCGATTTCATGGTTTTCTGGAGAACGCTTCGTAACGATAGTTAAATCCGAAGAATGCTCAGTTTTTAGATCCTTATCCTGAAATAAAACACCATTTAATGCTGAACGGAATTGGGTTTTTGGTAATTCTTGAGGATGTTGAATAAGAAGTATTCTATTTTTTTTTGTCGTTAAAATCTCGATAGCCGCTTGGTCAAAATGAGGTGCTATAAGTACTTCGAAAAATAAATCATTCATTTGATTTGCTACTTCTTCTGAAATATTAGTGTTGGAGATCAGAATACCACCAAAAGCACTTACAGGATCCGCCTCCAATGCCGCATTATAAGCTTCCTCAATCGTATTTCGAGAGGCAATACCGCAAGGGTTATTATGCTTTAGAATCGCAAATGTAGGTTTATCATTTTTAAATTCACCAATCAAGTTGACAGCAGCATCAACATCCAATAAATTGTTAAAAGAAAGCTCTTTACCGCTAATCTTTGTGAACATATCATCTATATTTCCAAAGAAAAAACCGCTCTGATGCGGATTCTCTCCATATCTAAGAACACTTGATTCTGCAATGCTTTGTTTGAAATATTTTGAAGTATTATTACTAAAATAATTGTGAATTAACGTGTCGTAATGCGATGAGACATGGAAGGCATCCCTTGCAAAAACCTTTCTTTGATCAATAGTAGTTTCTCCAGATTGATTGTTTAGGATTTGAACGAGTTCATTATACTGTGACTGCATTGACAAGATGACAACATCTTTATAGTTTTTAGCAGCCGCACGAATCAAAGAGATGCCACCAATATCGATTTTTTCTATGATATCTTCATGTGAAGCACCTGAAGCTACAGTAGCCTCGAATGGGTATAAATCTACTACTACCAAATCAATTTCAGGGATTTCGAAGGTTTTCAATTGTTCAACATCTTCAGCATGATCACGACGATTTAATATTCCACCAAAAACTTTTGGGTGCAAAGTTTTTACACGACCCCCTAAAATAGATGGATAGGAGGTTAAGTCCTCAACTCGAACTACCGGAACACCTAGTTTTTCAATAAAAGATTGGGTACCACCAGTTGAATAAATAACAACATTGTTTTCATGAAGTATTTTAATTAAAGGCTCTAATCCAGTCTTATCAAAAACGGAAATTAATGCTGAATGTATGCGTTTTTTAACGAAATCCATTTGAGAAAATTAAGGGACAAAGGTACACTAAATTGTACTTTAAACATTGTTAAATATTTAGAAAAGGTGTATAATTAACAAGTTATTTTACCAGCTTAAAATTGTATTTTCGTTCATATGAATTTAATGGAAAGAATTTGCATAGTTGAGGATGAGAAAAACTTGGCTGATTTAATAGCGTTGAATTTGGAAATTGAGGGTTATGGTGTGACATTGTTTTCAAATGGACGCCGTGCCTTGGAAAGTGTAATGGGCATGCATAACTTCGAGCTCATCATTCTCGATGTGATGTTACCTGAAGTTAGTGGTTTTGAATTATGCAAAGAAATTCGAAAACATCATTCAGTTCCTATTTTGTTTTTATCGGCAAAGGGAACTACCGAAGATAGAGTTGCAGGTCTAAAGCTTGGGGCTAATGATTATTTGAGTAAACCATTCGATTTGGAGGAACTTTTACTGCGTGTTCGCAATCTCATTAATTTAAACCGCAAAGAAATAGTGACAGATGTAATCATTGGTAATAAAAGTGTTAACTTTTCTACTTTTGAAGTAGTCGATCTTGAAACGAAATCTGCACTATCAATATCTAAAAAAGAAAAAGAGTTATTAAAGTTGTTTATTGAGAATGAAGGACGGGTAATATCAAGAGATGAGCTGTTAGATCGCGTTTGGGGAAAAGATCAATTTCCAACGAGCAGAACGGTTGACAATTATATTTTGGCATTGCGTAAGATATTTGAGCCTAATCCTAAAGAACCTATTTATTTTCATTCAATCCGTTCGGTAGGTTATAGGTTCACTAAGTAATGGACATAAAACTTAAACAATAAAGCGATAGGGGCTAAGCCTATACTTTTAAATGGCTTCAAGCAAAAATAATAAGAACATTCATTAGGTGAAATCGATTTGGTTACTTAACCCTTTGCCAACATTTGTAAGGATTCCATGTTGAAGGTTCATTCTAAATTTGGTAGCATGAAATATTTGTTTTACAAATCTAATAAATAATTGAAATTAGTAATTTCGATATACTTATCTGAATAATATACCACTATGAGGACTTTGTTTTTTTTAATTGTATTAACTGCGACCAATCTTTTTTCACAAAAAATAATTGATTTTAAAAATTTTGGAAGAACTGGATTTTATTATGTCAACGAAGCGGGAGAAGGTCTTGAAATTATCCCAGCAAAGTATGAAGACGGTCATTGGGAGTTTAAAGAAGGCTTGGGTGGCGTAAAAATGAATGATAAATGGGGCTTTATAGATAGCTCCGATAAAATTGTTGTTCCTTTTATATACGATGATGTTAGTCCTTTTAATGAAGGTTTATCATGTGTTTTATTAGATGGGAAATGGGGGGTTATTGATAAAACAGGTAAAAATATTATTCCTCATTCCTATGACAACCTTTCTGATTTTGAAGAAGGGTTTGCAGCGTTTAATTTAAACGGGAAATGGGGGTTTGTTAATACTCAAAATAAGATAATTACAGCGATTGATTATGAATATGTTAACCCATTTCATGAAGGTCTGGCAGGTGTTAAATTAGATGGGAAATTAGGATTCATAGATTATACCGGTAAATTGGTGATTCCGTTTATTTATGAGTATGAGTCAGGCTTGTCATGGAATGGTGAACCCTTTTCATATTCCTTCAATGAGGGTGCCGCATTCGTAAAACTCAAAGATAAATGGGGTGCTATTGATAAAGAAGGTAGGCCTATCACTAAATTTATTTACGATGATTATTATGGTTGTGATTTAGAGTATATTAACGGCCTTGCAGAATTAAAAAAGAGAGGTTATTCGGGAATAATAAACCTACAGGGGAAAAAGATGGTTCCGTTTGTATATGAAAGCCTTTATTGGCTTTTCTATGGACATAATGTTTCTGATAACTATTACGTTGCGCGGAAGAAAAAGGGAATTAATAAATATGGAATTATTGATGAAAATAATAATATAATATATCCATTTGAATTAGAAGACACTTATAATTATTTAGGTCAGGGGAAACTAGTTAAGGTTAAACAAGAACTAAATGGAAGAACCTTGTATGGTTTGATCAATTTAAAAGGTGAAGTAGTTGCACCTATAATTTATGAGGATATTTACGACTATTGGGACAGTGACTTTGCTATTTTTTCAAAATCAAGCAGTATACGGGACCCCGAAGAATTTGGAATTATGGATGAATCAGGGCGTGAAATTACTTCTAAATACTATGACGATATTTATTTTTTTAGTGAGGGATTGGCTGCGGCAAGATTGGATGGTAAGTATGGTTATCTTGATACAAATGGCAAAGAAGTTATTGGTTTTAAATATGATGACGCCTATTCGTTTGATAATGGTTTGGCTCCGGTTAAAATTGGAGGGAAATGGGGCTATATTGATACAACTGGAAAGGAAATCGTAGCCGTAATATACGATTCAATAAAACACTGCGAGATTAAAGGTTATGCCATTGTTTTAAAGGACGGTTTTTGGGGCGTTATTGACCAAAAAGGAAATACCGCCATTGATTTTAAATTCTACCAAATAGATGCTTATTGTAATGGTACTAAATGGAGTGGTAAATCGAATAGCTTCATCTTTGAGCGGGACCAGCTTATTGATACCACCAGTATTGTCTGGTATTGTAGTACAGGTGAGCAAAATTATTTCCTAGATAAGGACTTCAATTCGAAACTTTTGAAATACAAATGGTACATGACGTATATTGGAGATAATTTATTTATGGTATACCAGGATGATAAAATTGGGGTTATTGATCATACAGGCAAGGAAATAATTGAGCCTATTTATGATGAACCAGAATATGGGGACTATGAATATTTCAGTGTTTATGAATATATTGACAGAGGCATTCCATTGAATTTAGGCGAAGAAAGGATTTGGTTCGACAGAAATGGTGTTCCATTAAAATAAATTCAATTTATTGTTTTATCCACTCAACCATCTTCTGCATAACCTCCTCAGCAAAGGTTTCTTCTATAGTTGCATATTCTTCAATGTTGCACTGTTGACAATGCTGAAACAAATGATTTAACCCAGGCAAAATGAGAGCTTCGGAATTTTTATTTTTCGATTGCTTCAACCATTTTAAAAAGGCTTTATTATTCGATGCTGCCGGTACTTGAATATCCTCGGCGCCATTGATGGCTAAAACTGGAACCTTACAATCTTTAAGATAATCTTTTGCCCGGTATTTTAAAAATTCTCTACCCCAGTCGTTATTCAACAGCATATTCATGGACATTTTTATTGAAATAGCTGATGAGGATGTCTTCACTTTTTCAGGCGCTTTTTCCAATTTTTCATCAATGAATTGACTGATTAAATCAGTTGCTTTTTCGCGACTTGATTCTTTCTCCACGATTTTACAAACTCCTTTAAAAAGGGATTGGTTCCACTTGGCATATACTTCTCCTAAACCACTTTTTAATGGAATTAAATATTGTTGTTCCAACAAAACCTCCTTTCCACTTAATCCAACACTCGCCAACTCAATAACAAAATCAATATTGTCATTTTTTGACGCTGCCATCAACGCATGCATACCGCCTTCAGAATGACCAACAACACCTATTTTAAAATCACTAAAACTCGTATCCAAAGCAATATAATCAACACATTGACTTACATCACTTGCAAAATCAGCTAAAGATGCCTGAAAATATCCGGCAGTACTTCCACCTGTTCCACGATCGTCGAAGCGCAAAGTTGATATTCCGTTTCGGGCCAAATAATCTGCAATAACCCAAAAAGGCTTATGTCCCAATAGTTCTCCATCCCTATTTTGAGGACCTGAGCCCGACGCGAGAACTACAACAATATTCTTATTCAAAGAATCGGGCGGTGTTGTCAAGGTTCCTGCTATTTTGTATTCACCATTGGGTATGGTCACTTCCTGAGTTTGGTATGGAAAGGGTGCTTTTGGTTCCTGGGGGCGTTTAATGGTTATGGCTTCTTGGGTAGCTCGTGTAAAAATAGCGTCCCACTCCACGCCATTTTGAGACATTTTTCCTAGAATTGAATCTTTTGCCTCCGATAACTTACCTTCAAAATTTAATCCGCCTTTTTTCCAATTAAAAATGAATTGCGTATCTGAAACTTCAATGGCAGCAACTTGAAAGGGTTGTTTACTCGGTTTATCCGGATCGCTCAAAAAAATCGTTTTTAATCCATTTGAATCAGCAACTGTCATATCCATTCTAAGTGCTTTACCCATAACAGTAAAACTGGCATGCCAGATTCCATCCACTTGAGCTGTCAATTGTTGACCAATTAAACAGATTAGTAAGAACACATAATTTTTACGCTTCATTGATAAGTTTTATTATGATTTCGCATTGCGACTTTGTGTTGAAATGTGCGGACATGAAACTTTTCCGATTTTCATATTCCGCTGATGATAATGGCTTTTCTTTAAGCTCTACAAATCGTCTAGCGAAATTTTCAGATTCATTTTCAATAATACAAAACGCCTCCAAACCATCATATCCCAGCATGTTTTCATTGCACAGTATATGTCCATTTGTGGCTAACACATTCATC
>CANHJY010000097.1 GCA_947461185.1 Flavobacteriales bacterium | reverse complement strand
TGCCAAATAGTTAAGCGGATACAGAATTAATCCTAAAAGTATTGCTACTGGGGCATAATATTCTTTTGTCGTGACCATTTTCGGCATCAGTAATTGCGTCAATTTAAATGGAATGATATGAAATAATGCGCCAAAAATAAAAATGGGTAAACCAGTCAAAATTAATAGGGGTCTCAATAAAAACCTTAAGAGGTAAGATTCATTTTTGGCTTCAAGAATTGCTTTTGGATGAATGTTTAAATGATTAATTGCCCATTCAAGTTTTTCGAGTTTAGCTTCTAATTCTAGATAAAAATTTGGTTCATTTATCTGAAATTCCTGGACACGATGCTTAACCATTTTGTATTCTTGTTGTTTGATTTCAATATTTTTGAATTTTTTGAAAGTTTGAAGGGCTTGAAGTATGCGTTCAATAAAAATTTCCTGCTCTTGATGGTCTGTTCCGATAATCAGTTGTTCTATTGCCTCTTTTATTTGATTAGTAACTTTTTTTGAGGTTTCTGTAGGCGCATCAAGATAATTGGCAGCGTATTGTTGAATTTTGAATGTTTCACCTACATTAGCCAGTATAGAACTTCTAAAACGATGACCTTTGGAATAAAAAAATCCAACAGGACAAATTTTTATGTCTTGTTTTAAGTTATTTCTTTTTTGCACTTCTAAAGCAATTCGCGCAGCGCCAGTTTTAAGATCGCGAAGTGTATTTTCCATCATGCTATTTCCCTCTGGAAAAATAACCAGTGTCCCGCCATTTTCAAGAACTTCATAACAGGCTTCGAATGAATTTCGGTTATCAACACCAGATGTTTTTGCATCGATAGGTCTGTTTATAGGAATCATGTACAATTGACTCAAAATCCACTTTTTAAAGGAACTATTAAAAAACGTTCCTTTCGTAAGATAATAAACAGGTTTTTTTACGTGATAGGCAATAACCCATGCGTCGATCAAAGTATTTGGGTGGTTAGCAACGATAATCATTGGACCGTTTTGATTCAGCTCGTGTTTGCCCTTTACTTTTATCTCTCGATAATAAAGGCGCATACCATTGCCAATAATAAATCTCAAAATACGGTACAACATATTTTAATGACGCTCAAATTTTAAATAAAGTTAGTGCTATTGTCCTAAACAAGCTGAAATTTATTTTCGTGTTATTTACTAATTTTACGTGGTGTTTGAAACGAAGGCATATTTGAATAGTAATGATGGATCTGGAATACTCGCGTTCGGTGAGCAAAGCAGATGCGTATTAGGTGTTTCCGATGACGTTCAAAAAATGGAAGCATTTCTGAATAAAAATAATTCAGAATATATTTTTGTGTGCCTCTCTTATGATTTGAAAAATCGGTTTTATCCCTTAGTTTCAGATAAACTTGATAGCGTAAATTTTCCTGAAGCTATTTTTTGGGTTCCTGAATATGTTGTGAAAATCAATAGGGAAGAAATTACCTTTCTCAAAGGCGATCGCAACAGTGAAAATTTGGCGTTTTTAAGTGCTTTTTTAGAAGAGGAAACCGATAGAAATTTTCATAATTATCAAATTGATTTTCAGCCGCGAATAGATTTCAGAACTTATATTGAAAAAGTCAATCGATTAAAAAAACATATCCAAAGGGGTGATATTTACGAGGTTAATTTTTGCCAGGAATTTTTTGCAGAAAATTGTACAATAGATTTTCCAATGGATGCTTTTTTTAAAATGAACGAAGTGACTCAGGCCCCATTTTCGGCATATGTTCAATTTGATGAGTTTTCAGTTTTTTGCGGAAGTCCGGAGCGTTTCTTAAAAAAAGAAGGAGATAGACTCATAACTCAGCCCATAAAGGGAACTGCACCGAGAGGATCGAATGAAAAAGAAGATGAAATTATCAAAGAGGAACTAAGGAATAATCCAAAGGAACGTTCTGAAAATATTATGATCGTTGACCTAGTGCGGAATGATTTGTCTCAAGTAGCTGCAAAGGGGAGTGTTAAAGTGGATGAACTCTGCGTGATTTATTCTTTTGAAACAGTGCATCAAATGATTTCCACTGTTTCATGCGAATTGCGAGAGGATGTTTCATTTATTGACATCTTAAAGGCAACATTCCCTATGGGCTCAATGACAGGTGCGCCAAAGAAAAGAGCAATGGAAATAATTGAGGAGTATGAATCATTTAAGCGCGGACTTTATTCGGGAACAATAGGCTATATTTCTCCTAATGGTGATTTTGATTTGAATGTTGTGATCAGAACATTACTTTATAATGCCGATAAAAAATACCTTTCGTGCTCCGTAGGTAGCGCAATAACCTTTGAATCTGTTCCTGAAATGGAGTTCGAAGAATGTAAAACCAAGATTGAAAAGATATTTAAGGCTTTGCATGCGTAATATTGAAACGCACATAAAAGAATTTCTTCAACCATACGCTAATCAAAGAATTGCGCTTGCATGTAGCGGAGGAATTGATTCAATGGTTCTTTTGTATGTTTTAATCAAGTTGAATGTTCGTCCGCTTGTACTGCATGTTAATTATCAACTTCGAGGTGAAGATTCAAATTTGGATGCGCAATTCATTAAAGAATATTGCTCGGAGAATGATTTAGAATATTTTGATTTAATCATCGATTTAAAATCAAAATTGATTAACTCTGGCGGAAATCTGCAACAAGAAGCAAGGAAAGTTCGGTATGAATTTTTTGAATCTTTTAATGATGGAAATACCAAAATGCTATTGGCGCACCACGCTGATGATCAGGTAGAAACTTTTTTTCTCAACATAGCAAGGGGAGGAGGTATAATGGGTTTGTCATGTATGTTGGAAGAAAATAAGATCTTTTTAAGACCCCTGCTTCCTTTTTTTAAGAAAGAAGTTCATGAATATGCCCTAAAAGAAAATTTGAAATGGCGTGAAGATGTTTCCAACGAGAAATTGAATTATTCTCGAAACAAATTGAGAAAGGTTTTCATCCCTGAAATGGAAACTTATCATCCAACATTCAAAACGGAAGTTTTATATTTAATTGATAAATTTCAACAAACGCAGAAAGATTTAGAAGAAAAAGTCAAACCAATTTTTGATGAAATTCTTGTGACTAAAATGCTAAACTTTCAAGTTTTTGATAGTTTAAATAAGGAAGAAGTTAATGAATTGGTTAGAAGATTTGATCTCAAGTCGTCTAATGTTTCTAGATTAATGGAACTGCGTATAGGGGAGAATGGTAAATTTTTACAATTTTCTAAAGCCCATTCTTATCTTACTATTCAAAAAATATTCAAAGAAGAAAGTGCCTTCAGATTTGTTTTAAAGGAAGAAAGAATTCCAACGAATTGGCAATTAATCATTGAGAAAGATGCTGAGTTTCCTAAATCTTTTGATAAGTCCATCATTTACTTGAATCCTGAAAAGATTATTGGTGAATTAAAACTAAGAAAATGGAGAAAAGGAGATCGGATAAAACCAATTGGTTTGTCTGGTTCCAAATTGGTTTCAGATATTTTAAAAGATGCAAAGGTTCCTTTGGCATTTCGAGAAAATCAATGGGTGGTTCATGACGACAAAAATCTTATTTGGCTTGTTGGATATGCGGTATGTAGAGATGTGATTGCTAATAATGCAGAGACAGTTTGGAAAGTTCGTGTTGATGGAATATTAGATTCCTTAACTTTACAGCCATGATTCCATTTCCGAAAGATTTTGAGAAAAATGTTCTTAATGATCCATTTTTGGATAATGCTCTACTTTCGGCCCTTGATTCGAATTCTCCAACATCTGTTCGCTTGAATCCTAAAAAAACATTACCCAATTTGGAATTTTCTGAAAAAATTCCTTGGTGTAGTGATGGATTTTATCTCGAAAAACGACCTGTTTTCACCCTAGATCCATTGTTTCATGCGGGATGCTACTATCCACAAGAGGCAGGTTCAATGGTTTTAGATCAAGTAATTAGACAATTAAATCTCCCTGCATCGCCAAGAGTATTAGACTTATGTGCTGCACCTGGAGGGAAAAGTACTTTAATTGCCACTTTTTTAGAGGGAAATGGTTTACTTGTGGCCAATGAATTCATTCATAGTCGAGCAATGGTTTTGAAAGAGAATCTAACAAAATGGGGAGTTTCCAATGTATTGGTAACAAACAATAAACCTTCAGATTTCAGACAACTCCCTCATTTTTTTGATGTTATAGTTGCTGATGCGCCATGCTCCGGTGAAGGCATGTTTAGAAAAGACCCAGTTTCACGAAACGAATGGACACAAAAAAATGTGGAAATGTGCGCAATTAGACAACAACAAATCATTGGAGATGTCTGGGAAGCACTTGCCCCGGGGGGATTCTTGATTTATTCAACATGTACTTTAAATGAATTGGAAAATGAATCCAATGTAATACATATAGCAAAAGAATTTGATGCTGAAATTATTCACTTCGAAGTAGATGAATCTTTCGTAAAAGGTAGAAATGGAATAGGGTATTACGCAATTCCCGGTAAAACAAAGTCGGAAGGGTTTTTTATAGCTGTAATAAGAAAACCTGATGCGCCAAGACAAATGTTAAAGAAGACGAGTTTCAATGAATGGAAAGACTTCAAAGATTTGTCTCCAATTGAAAATTGGTGTAAAATTGAAAATCAAGCTTTTTTTCATTGGAAAGATTTTATCTTGTCAATTCCAAAGAATAACAACGAAGATTTTGTGCAATTGCTTAGTAGTAGGTTGTATGTAATTAAAGCGGGAATTACAATCGCATCAGTAATTGGTAAAAAGCTGATTCCATCCGAAGAATTGGCATTGAGCAATTTAGTGCATTATAGGGAAGAAAGCATCGAATTATCTCTTTATCAATCTTTGCAATATCTAAAGGGAGAAACATTTACTTTAAATTCTAACAAAGGGTATAAGCTAGTAAATTTTCGAGATGAGCCGTTAGGTTGGATTAATCACCTTGGAAACCGTTTCAATAATTTATACCCAAAGGAGTGGCGAATTCGAATGAAAATTAATTGAGGTATGCGTTTTTATTTTTTGTTGTTCGTTATTGCTTCCATGCTTGTTTCCTGTGAAAACAATCCTGATGTCTCAAAAAAGATTAATCATTCAAATTCAGATACTTTATCTAAAACAGAAGAGCAGCAGCTTCCTAAGCTTGATTTCCATATTGATACACCGCGTTGTGATGAGAACGGCTGCGAAGGGAGTTATTCGGGACCTGAATTTGTTCTGGAGCGTTATGTTGAGCCGCTTCATTTAACCGGTACAGACATTGCGCATAATTTTTCCAATTTAATGGCCAAATATGTAGGGCAAAAATTGAAGGCTTTGTATAAGGAAGGAATATATGTCAAGGTGGATTTTTCAAAAATTGTTATGACATCCCAAGGTATGCGTGATGGAAATAACAGGGTACATTATTATTTGAAAATCCCATTTGTAAAGGTCAAAAATAAGCGAGATGCTATGACAGGATTTGATCATAGTGGGGGATGGGGACATGCTCCAGATATAACGGAACGAAAAACGAGATTGATAAACGCTACCCCGCCGATTGTTCAAAACAAAAAATTATTTGTAAGCCCTTTGAAAAAAACACCGGAAGGTCTTGAGGAATATTGGATTCAATGGAAACACACAGCATACCAATAGGAAGTTTTAAAAAATCTAAGAATAATCAAAAAACCTTAATGCTAAAAAGATCCAAGTTTCTCTTTTTTGAAGAGTTTTCTGTAGGTATTGTAGATAAAACTTAAGCGTTTCTCATCGTTTGGATAATCTGTATACCAATGTGGAGGTAATTTTAATATTTCTTCAAATTCTTGTTCTGAAACCCCTAATTTTTTTGCAATATATTTTTTTTCTTCTTTTATTTTTTCTTCTGTGTAAGGCTTAGACTTTAAAATTTCGAGTGCATTTTCTCTTGTTTGGGCACCAGCACAAATCTGAGAGGACAAGGTTGCTTTTCTGTAATCGATCCCAAATTTTTCAAATAAATAGTAGGATTGTATAAAACCAGTATACTTCGATTCATAATGTTTACCACCATAGTATTTCCAATCTAATTTCTCCTTAAGTAGATCAATGGCTTCATCTTTATCGAAAGGCACATGGTTTAAAAGGTATACCATTTTAATTCCCTTGATGAATTTGTAATACATTTCATTAATAAATCCAAAAGTTGGAAATTTACGCAATTTGCCAGTTCCAAACTTTTTATATATGTGACTGAAATAAGTTAAATCTTTCGCATTGTAATGCCAATGTTTAGGAAGTATACCTTCAGTTGCGAAGTTACCACCACTTATAATGTATTTTATTTTGTATTTAGACGCAACCTTATGAAGTGCAGATAAAATAGCAATATCCGTAGGGGTGTCCGCTTCAGGAACAGAAGCTTTAATGAATGCCAATTGTAAATCCTTGAATTCATGCCAGTCCAAAACGTAACTTTCATATTCAATATTGAGTTTTTTAGCAATGTTTTTAATGTTGAGCACAGCTTCCTCAGAATTCCAACCGTTGTCCATGTGAACGGCTAAAACACGAAGGTTATGTTTTTTAGCAATATATGCAGCGTAGCTACTATCAATTCCACCACTCAATCCTACAACACAATCAAACTCCTTCCCTTTACCTGATTTTTTGATTTCTTCAATAATTGAGGCGAGTTTATGATCACTTATTTCACCTTGATATTTATGTTGTGATCTTTTTTCTGTGAATTCAACGCAATGGTTACATTCGCCTTGCTCGTTAAAAGTAATTAACGGATCGCTTGTATCCATTACGCAACGCGTACAAACATAATATTCAGTAAATTTCACCAAACAAAATTACGAACTTATTATATCCAAAATTGGGTTTAACTATTAATTTTTTTAAAACAGAGAATAAAAAAGTTAAATTCTGTAATGCAATGCTTCCTTAATTTCACCTAATTCTGAACGAGAATATGCTGAGTGTAAATCATTAAACCAGATTCCATTTGTAAAAAGTAACTTCCAGAATTCACATCATCAAGATAAACTTTATAACTGTAGGTTCCGGCATCCAAATTTTGCATTGGAACAATATCCTTTATCAATCTACCCTGAGAATCATATAGCTTTAAGCTAAGATCTGAATTTTCAGAAACCAAAAATGAAATGTTCATCTCAGATTGCACAGGATTGGGGAACACCGTCAACAATACTACAGTTTCATCTTTTAAATTTTCACATAATCGATTGTCTGTTAAATTGGTTTCTTCTAAACCATTAACAC
>CANHJY010000096.1 GCA_947461185.1 Flavobacteriales bacterium | reverse complement strand
GTTAGAATAAACAACAGAGAATAAATAGGATAGATCATGTGTTTATTTCTCATGGGAGATTTAATATTAATTCACAGGCTAAAGTGGCTATTTATTCCCAATCAACTGCTTTTGAAACTGACGAATTTCAACATCCCATCACTAAAACTTATTGTACAATTTCTTGTCTTGATTTTCTGTTTCATTAATTCTAATTTGAAAGCTTAATATGAACTCTCGTCAAGACAGAATAATCTAACGTTGAATAACAACAAGAATTTAAGGAGAAAATATGATATGAGTCTAATAGCTGAAATAATTGAATTATGATTATATTGTTGCATTAACAAGCCTTTACTACTTATTTATGCTGCACTTGTAATTTTGGCATTTTTTTATGTTTTGTCATTATTTAATTATGCTCAAAATTTCCAAAATCTTTTAGTGCAATATTATTCTTAGAACAAGCTCTTAAAATTTAAGGAATAGTCAAAAATAGTAAGTTGATCAAAAAAATAAATTTATGAGATAGTTTATTAGTTGAAATAGATTCAACGTTACAGTCTCTTTCCAATTGATTTCATCCAATGTAAAAGCTATCAGTACTTTTTCTTTGATAATAGGTCCGGAAGTTTTAAACAGCGTGTTTCAGAAGTTAAGCACATTGGCAGGTTCAGATTTTATCGTTCGATAGTACCCTAATTTTTGGCTTCAAAGCAATGATTATTGTTTTGATTTAATTATTGAGTATGCTATAGAGATAAAAACTAATAATATTATTCCATTGATAATAATATAACTAGGAAAAGAAAAGTCAATAAATGTGAAAATCAGATTACTAATCAGAGCCACAATAAAGAAAATTCCCGAAACAACTCTGACATTTGTTGTAGTGCGAGATAATTCAAAATTTGCTCCCATTGTAAGGATTAGAGTTACCGAAAGAAACACAAAACTACCAGCACCTAAAAGTAGTTTGTTCTCAAATTCGTTAAAGCTAAATAAACCATAAGCGATGAGTAAACTCACCGCTATGGCTATAATTGTTTGTAAAAAATCTATTTTCATAGTCTTATGAATTTTGTTGAAAAGGTGGAGGTGCTAATGCAACCAACTTTAAAATCTCCGACAATTTTTCAGCAATTTCCCATTTTGGCATACCTGGTTTCCAAATATAAGTTTCTTTGGAGATTTTTTTTTCGGCAATTAAGCGAGATAATTCCTGCTCTGAAAATGGGCCAGCTTGATTACCTTCTATTATTGCATAATAAAATTGTGGAGCTGGTGTTTGAAAAGAATTCATAGAGCCCGGAACATGCATATTAGTCATTGCACTATTCATGGTGTTAACCATTTGTTGTGCTACAGCCATACCCATTCCGAATTCTACCAATCTGTTTATTGAAAAAAAACTGTCATCGTTCATAAACTATATTATTTACAGATATAAGAAGCTAGAGTCTTTTGAAGACCAATTACATCGATTCCTTTTTTTAGCTCTTTCTTTAATGAAGTTGCAGAACCTGAAATCCAAATCTCTATTTCACAATCTCCATCAAAAGATCCTGCTGTCTCAACTAAGAAATGCGTAACTGATTTATAAGGTACTGAATGATATTCTTTTTTAGAACCAGTCATTCCTTGAACATCTTGCATAATTAGACGCTTGTTGGTAAATACCCATTTGTCTCTGAAGATTTTGAATGCTGATTCAATATTCTCTCCTTCAAACAATACATTTGCAAATTCTGTTTGTAATTCTGCCGGATTAAGTTCCGTTGCATTACCCATTAAGTTTGATAAAAAACTCATTTTATTTAATTTTATGTTATTCCTACTCATATGGCTTTTCGGATTCCGCCTAATTATTCTTGAGATTTCTTTACTAAATTAAAAAAAGGATTATGGCATTGGTGGAGGTGGTGGCATTGAACTAAACAGTATTGAAAGTTCATTTACTACTCCAGCTGTTTCCCAACCAGCCATTCCTTGTTTCCAAACATGCGTTGATGATGTCAATTGTCCGTTTTGAACCATCTGTTGCAACTGCTGCAAATTAAAGGGCCCCATGGTTTGTCCATTAATGGCCACACTGTATTGTAACTGTGGTGGTGGTGGTGGTGTGTTTTGTTGCTGTTGCATATTTTGCCCCATATTATTCATCATTCCAGCCATTTGATTCCCCATCGCACCTCCCATCATCATTCCGGTCATCATTCCTGCAGGATTCATCCCTCCCCCTCCTCCTAAATCCATATTGCCCATATTTCCTAAACTTTCAGCTCCGGTTTTTAATACATCCGTTTGCTGGTTTAATGCATGAGCTCCAATAAAATTAGTTTCGGTTTGAAGTTTCTGAGCACGTTGAGCTTCCTCTCGCTGAATACGAAGCGTTTCTTCCATGTTCAAAGCATTAATACCCTGCATGTCCGACATGTTCTTTATACTGACATCTGTTTGAGCAACTGTTGTTTTAGTTGTTTGTTCTGCAGTAACTTTTCTTAATTCAGCATAACCTTCGCTCTCTTTATCTACGTCAATTGAAGCAAGATCAAATCCTTTCATATTTACTCCAAAATCTGTTTCTAGTCTTGCTGAAAGCTTAGATGAAATTAAACCATTGATTTCGAGTAGTTTGCGCTCCATTTGCAAAACAGGCATGCCATTATCAGCAGGTATATTGGTAATTATACCTTTTACATACTTTGTTACAGCATCCTTGATTTGTTTGTTAAAATCGTCTATCTCAAAATTTATTAGACGATTTAGCTTTATAAAGCCTTTGTAATCAGTAATATTAAAAGTAATAGAACCCCTCGCTGCCATTGGCACTGCAAAATCCATAAAACGAGGATCAAAAACATCAAAATAAGGAATGCCAAATTTAACCTGAATATTACCAGATAAATTAATGAAGAAGATTTCTGCTTGAAAAGGTGATGCCCCCCCAAAAGCTAAACCAACAATACTAGTTAAAATTGGGAAATTAGCTGTCTTTATTGTTTGGTCATAAGGACCGACTATAAAATCTTGCATTGAACCATCTTTTTGTTGATAAACAAAAACAGCTAGTTCTCCGTCTTTTACCCGCAAACTACTTCCGTAGCGAATTGCATTTTCTTTTCTTGTTGAATTTGCTTCGCCCGAAGGACGCCATTTCCAGACAAGATATTCTTGTTCATCACAGCGGATTACATCCATCATTCCGCCTTCTTCTTTTTTACCAAATAGTCCCATATTATTTTAAAAATTGATTTTAATCACTTCTTCTTTTTGAATAAAATTCTAATAGGCCAAGTAATAAGCAAAGCTATCTGCTTAATTGGCCACCAAACAATCAATACCCACCATGGTAAAAAAGTCGATCCAGCATTTTCAATAGCATAATCTAATGTTTTTTCAGCTACAACATCTGCAACTTTGTCTTCAACAGCATCTTGTAATTCATCTTTTGCAAAATCAACAGCTTTTGATTTCGCATCTTCTTTGGTAAATAAACCCATAATTATTAATTTTTTTTTGTTGAATTTTTGATTATTTATTTGATATCTAACTCCTTTGGATACAACATTCTCTCTATTTTCAAAAATCTTCTGCATATCAACAGACTTACATCAAACTGCAGCTATTACAATCATAACTACAAACGCAACTGCAAATAGAATCGCAATATGAATAACTTTAATATTATTACTTTTTACAATTTCTCTTGCCTGTGATGCCATTTTATTTACATCTTCAAATGACTTTTTATCATTTTTCATTGCAATATAGGCCTTTGAATGAATTTGCTCAGTCTTTTTCAGCCATATTTTATTCCATGTGTCTTTATACTTAGTCTCTTCAGAGAATGCATTAAAATAAGTGTTGCTGTTTATTTTGCTTGTAGCTAAACTTAAGAACTCCAAAATTTCTTCTCTCGATACCGGCACCGGGAAATTCATAATTAATTCTTCTTTGTGAGAGTCCGTTGTAGACCATTTCACTGGTTTAGATTTATTCAAAAAGAAATTTACAATTTTAAGAGGCAACACAATAGGCCAGAAAAACATCCATTTTAGAATTGTTCCAATACCAATATTATGTGACGAATCATTCGTTGAATAAATACTATCTTTTCTATTCGATTCAATTTCATCAAGCTTTTCAAAAAATTTAATTAAATTTTGTGACGCCTCAACGTTTCTAAATTCAGTGCCACAATCAGAACATTTTGTCGCGAATGTTTCAGTTATAGCACCACAAGCAGGGCATTTTCTAACATCTCCTAATTTGTCTGACTTCGGTGCCGCTGTACTTACTCTAGTTTTTTGCTTTTCAAACAATTTTGCGTCAAGCACCATTTCAAATTCGTCAAGGTCAATACCAGCTGACTCAGCTTTTTTAAAGAGAATTTGTTTTTCTTTTTCAGACAATTCACCATCTGCTAAAGCAAGATTGATGAGATTCTCGATTTGTTCGTTGTACATATTTTAATTATATTTTTTGATTCGCCCCAGGGACGTCATTTCCAGACAGGATATTCTTGTACATCACAGCGAATTAACTCCTTCATTCTGCTCTCATTTTATACCAAATAGTCTCCCATATTAATGTAAAACATTTGTTTTAATCACTTCTTTTTTTTGAATAGAATTCTAACGGGCCAAGTAATAAGCAAGGCTATCTGCTTAATTGGCCACCACAAAATCATTACCCACCAGGGTAAAAAAGTCGATCCTGCATTTTCCAAAGCGTAATCTAATGTTTTGTCAACTACAACATCTGCAACTTTGTCTTCAACAGCATCTTGGATTTCGTCTTTTGCAAAATCAACAGCTTTTGATTTCGCTTCTTTTTTGGTGAATAAACCCATAATTACAATTATTTTATTTATTGAATTTTTTAATTTCTTATTTTATGCCTAATTCATTTGCATATTGCATAATTTCCTCTAAAACTTTTTTATCGTCTTTCATTGAAAATTTAGCTTTCATTACAATTTGTTCGCATTTTGAAAACCAAGTTGGTGCTAATTCATTGTGGGACCTATTTTCAGGCTGTTGTTTTGTTAAAAAATTGCCTTTTTGTTTCGCATTAGGAATAGCAGTCGATAAAAACTCTAAAATATCATCTTTTGTGTTAGGAATCGGAAAGCCAGAAATAATGGATTTTTTCTTTTCTAATATTTTATCACCTCCTCCCAAACCATATGTTTTTGCAAACATTCCACCAATTGCACCACCCAATGACATACTTTCGTCTTTGCGCTCATTTTCACACGCACTAATCATTTCAAATAATCTTCCAATAGAAACATTGGCTCCAACATTACTAAACTCATGTCCACAATCAGAACATTTTGTTTGAAATGATTGAACTATTGCTGCACATGCAGGACATTTTTTAACATCGCCGAATTTGTCTGATCGAGGAGCTGCAACTGATGGAGCTGCAGCTTTAGTAGTTTGTTGTTTTTCAAATAATTTAGCATCCAGAACCATTTCAAATTCGTCAAGGTCAATACCAGCTGCTTCGGCTTTTTTAAAAAGAATTTGTTTTTCTTTTTCTGATAATTCTCCATCTGCTAAAGCTAGACTGATGAGATTTTCAATGTCTTCGTTGTACATTTAATGAAAATTATATCTATTATGACTCCTCTTATGGTGGTCGCCTTTACCATATTAATGAATAATCGCCTCAGGGTAAATGAAAATTTTGAATTGGGATGAGCAATGAAACAAGCAGGTTTGGTAGTCAAATTCTAGTTTCGATAAGTTTGGCGTTCAATTTTATTTCTCTTATTGTAGTGTAAAATTCCATTAAAATTATTCTATTGTCTTTTTATAGGTGACGAATTTAATAAAAGTTAATTGTATTTACAACATAGTGTTTACATTCTTTAATAAGTAAATAAATTACCTCTGCCAAATTATTGATTTTTATTATTCTAACGCTACCATATTTATTCTCATTAGAAACTTCCTATTGGTATATAAAAAAAGAAAAGCGAAGAGAGCTAACTTATACGATTACAGTATACAAAGTATTTTATTCAAAGAGTATATTTTTGTTTCCAATCATCTGCGTCTAAAACTGCCGAATTTCAACTTCCCATCATTAAAACTTATTGTACAATTTCTTGTCTTGATTTTCTGTTTCTTTAATTCTAATTTGAAAGCGTAATATGTGCTCTTGTCAAGACTTACAATGATTGATGGTGTTAATTCTTTCCCTAGTTTATTAATAGCAAAACCGACACTGCTTTTAACGCTGTTTAAAGTATCAGTCGCTGTTAGCAGGGGGAAATCGGATTGAATGAAATTTAAGTTTCTTACTTTTTTATCGGAACTTAAAACTATTCTTAAAAAGTAATAGATGTGAGCACCACCTGTCCCAACAAAATACAATTCGTCCTTTATTCCGTCATTGTCAAAATCCCAATTGTGAGAATAATTATGAATTTCAGAAATTTCGTCATAACAATATATCAAGGTTGGGTTCTCTGTGCGGTAGTTATTTTCGAATGAATTTGAGTGAGTTTCGAGATTGTCTGTCTTTTGAGAATAAACAGCGAATGTAAATGCGTTCAAAATGAAAGTTACGAGTAATCTCATTTTCACTGATAAATTTTATAAGAATCAAAGCAAAGATTATTCATGAAAATCGAATTCATAATTTTCAATTTCTTGAATCCGACCTTGATTTTAAGAGAATTATTTTAATCTATCACCAGCAATTTTCCTTGCTGAATAACTTGCTGTTCATCTCTTATTTGAAAGAAGTAAATACCCGCTTGTTTTTGAAAATAGCTGAAATTCTGCATGTTTTTATCGAGGATTAATTGTTCGATGCATTTTCCACGGATGTCATACACCCAAAATTCAAGAGGCTGAGTGGATTTCTTAATTCCTTCGAATTGAAATAGACCCGCACTTGGATTCGGATAATAGCGGAAAGCCTTAGTTGAAAATTCTTTGCCATTTCCTACAAAAATGGGTGGACATATTCCTGGGATGTTTTCATCGAGCCAAGCCAAACGCAATGAAATCCATTGTTTCAAGGTATCTAATTCGGCAGCATAAGTCGATGGCATAACACCAATTTCGGGTGCAGGTCCTGTTTGACCTAAAAGTGGCCATTTTCTAAAGTGTCGATCTTGTGCGTTCTGAACCAAGATGCCAACACTGTCGATGTATTGGTTAATTGAAGCATTGCTCATAAAGCTCTCGCGGAATTGCGTGTATCGACATTTTAAATCGTTCGCAAAGGTTGAATCTTGTAATAGTCGCACATACCAGCCTGTTG
>CANHJY010000095.1 GCA_947461185.1 Flavobacteriales bacterium | reverse complement strand
ATTGGTTTATTAAAAGTATCAGTTGGCTTTGCACCTGGAAGGAATAAGCTGGAATGTACAAATAGATTTTCATCTTTACAAGACTTGACATTAAAGTCAATAATTTCTTCTGGATTCATTGCTGCATCATAGAAACGCACTTCGAAATGAAGATGAGGGCCGAAGGATCTTCCCGTATTTCCACCCAAACCTAAAACATCTCCTGCCTTAACCTCTTGATCTGGAACGACTAAAAATTTACTTAAATGGGCATAAAAGGTTTCCAAACCATTGTAATGCCTAATAATCACCAAATTCCCAAATCCACCATCATTATATTTTGCATATCTTACTTTACCTGACCAGGCTGCTCTGACCGTATCACCGATATCCAAGTCCAAGTCAATACCGCTGTGATGTCGTCCGCTTCTATATCCATACCTTGAGGTAACAACTCCATTAACAGGGCAAACAAATTCTGAATGCTCTTCATCATTTACACATAGCCAAAGAGTATCTTTTAATTTGGACAAGTCATTTTTTCGTCCCGAAGAATAACAAACGGCATTATCCCATGGCTGAACATATTTTAAATCCGGGTTACTCGAAACAATTCCATGAATTCTTTCATTTAAGACACCATTAAAAGTTAAATCCTTGAGATATTCCCATGTCCGATTGGCATAAATAATCATTTTTCCTTTTTCGGTATCTATCGTATCGATGGGAGTTTGACCTAATAATTGAAAGGAAATTGAAGATATAATAAACAATAAATTCAGCCTCATTATTCTCTTCAAAGTGTTTACTTTTTTCATCGGTCGCCTTCAAATATAAGCAATATGACTCAAATTTTACTTAACATCCATTACGAAAACATTGTAAAAAATAGATTCATTAGGTTTTACAATATCCAAATAACCATTATTTCCGTATGCTTCACTTGGAGGAACAACAATATACATTCTATCTGCTTTTTTAGAATTAACCAGTGCTTTTTTCAAGCCAGGCACAACACCAAAATCATTCATATTAAAAGTAAATGGTTGATTTTCGCGGTAAGTATTAATATAAAACGGATTGGATTCTGTACTCACCATGGCATGCATTTTAATAGATTTATTCGCTCCGAACAAATTTTTATTAGAAGGATTCTCAAGTAACAACCAGACCTTACAACCATCAACTACTCTTGTTGGCTTTACCTTTTCCAAAATTCTAATAATAAGGTAATTATCAGCATTAGGAGGTATAAGACCTTTAACCCCAACTTCACCTCTTGCCAATTTACTTGGAATTAATATTTTGGCAAAATCTCCAACTCGCATCTGGGATAATGCTAAATCCCAACCTGGTGTTTGCATTCCAAATCCAATAATAAAAGGCAAGGATGTCATGTTTCGCAAGTAATTCCCATCAACTTCTTGTCCATCAACCAATTTGACTTTGTAATCAATTTCTACAACATCCGATTTTTTCAAAAACTCACCATCACCTTTTTTGTACCATTCGATAACGATTCCATTATCGAATTTCTTTTTTTCAATGGTAGCATGCTTTTTATCTAAAATATTTATCGAATCCAGATTGTCCGAATTCAATTCTTGTGAATTAAGCGGTTTTCCTTCTGATTCTTCGACCACATCTGTTCCACATGAAAATAAACAACTACAAATAATTAACAATAAAAAGTATTTCATTCTGCACTATATAATTTTAAATCAACAATTAAAGTAGAAATTGGCGGGATCTTATTCATGTCACCCGTAATACCATGAGCTAAGTGGGCAGGAATAATCAACTTTGCACGATCCCCCACTTTCATTAATTTAATCGCCTCTTGAACTCCAGTTTCAACATTACTTTTATCAACAATAAACTCATCAATCATGTCTGATGGCGTTTCATAACAGACAGTTTCATCCAATAATTTCACATTCATTATCACTCCTACTTTCATCCCTGGCATAGGTTTCTTTCCATTGCCATTTTCGTAAATGTAATAGCGTAATCCAGTTCCTGTTTTTATCATCTTCCATGAAGCGTGATGCGTTAAAAACAAATCAATATTAATTTCCTCTTCCTCTAGCAATTGCTGATTTAATGCAATAGATTCTTCTTTTCCAAAATTCGTTTTTTGCTCCACTACCTTTTTTTCTTCACACGCAGCTAATATCAAGAAAGCTAAAAATAATATTCTCATATCAAGAAATATTCGTTTATGGTTTTTTTCAACACTAACGAAGCCTCATCCAGTGAACCATAAAATATGCCTCCAGCAGCGTATTTATGTCCTCCTCCATTGAAATTTTTAGATGCCAAGTCATTTACAAAGTAGTTGCCCTTAGATCTAAAAGATATTTTTACACCATCATTCTTTTCCATCATTAAACAAGCTACCTCAATTCCTGCAATAGAAAGTATCGTGTTAACTAAACCATCAGTATCGCCATTTTGATAATTAAAGCGCATCAATTCTGCTTTACTTAAAGTTATTAATCCTACTGGTAAACCTGCAATAATTTCGAGTTTATCAGCAATAGCATAACCTCTCAATTTCAGTTTATCAATAGAATTGGTATCGAATACTTGCTCATGAACAATGTGATGCTTTAAGCCATGCTTAATTAGTTCTGAAACGATCTCATGCGTTCTGAAAGTAACGGAAGGAAAACGAAAAGAACCCGTATCTGTTACTATACCTAAATAAATAGCCTCACAAATATCTTTGTTCAAAAGTTCCTTATTATTACTTTTTTCAATGAGCTCATATACAAGCTGTGCAGTTGAGCAACAAGTGATGTCAGAATACATCACATCGCAAAATTCTTTAGGATTAGGATGATGGTCTATAAGTATTTTTCTAGCTTTTGAATGCTGAAGCTCTATTGCCATTTCAGAACCTAAACGATCAGGAGCATTATAATCCATACAAAAGATTAAATCTGCTTGACTTAACTTTTCTTTGACGGTAGCGGTATTTTTATCAAAAAGCAATATTTGATCAGTTCCATTTAAGCATTTTAAATTATGCGCAACATCATCTGGTAAACAAACCGAGACACTTTTACTAACTGCATTTAAGAAATGAAACATGGCTAGGGCGCTACCAATTGCATCGCCATCAGGACCTTTGTGAGCGGTTACAACGATATTGTTTGCTGCAAGTATTTCACTAAAAATTTGATTTTGAATATCCATTTTCGATATTAACTCTTTACATTAATTAAATGTACTCAATCTTTTTGTTTCCATTTGAATACGATCCTTCAATTGATCAGATACTTCATACAGTGGTAAACGCATTTTTGTGGTCATCACATTTAAAGATTGAAGTGCTACTTTTACCCCACCAGGATTACCCTCTTCAAAAAACATTTTTGTAATTGGTAATAATGCATAATGATATTTTCTTGAAAGCTCTAAATTACCATCAAGGGCACTATTGACCATTTTTGAAAACAATTTAGGGAATGCATTAGCAACAACGGAAATTACCCCATCAGCCCCTGCTGCAATTAAAGGCATTGTTAAAGCATCATCACCAGATAAAACGCCAAAATCACTTTCTTTTAAGCGAATAATTTCCATGATTTGCTCCATGTTACCGGATGCTTCCTTCATGGCTACAATATTTTCAATTTTAGACAGCTCAATAGTTGTATCAGGCAACATGTTAGAACCAGTTCTGCCAGGGACATTGTACAAAATTATTGGAAGACTGGTGCAAGTAGCCAAATATTTATAATGCTCAACAATTCCTTTTTGAATTGGTTTATTGTAATAAGGTGAAACGGATAGAATTCCATCTATACCTTTCGGTAATTCTCGAAGAATCGAACCTACAGTCCGAGTATTGTTTCCACCTGCTCCAAAAACAATTGGTAAACTTCCATTATTCTCTTCTATTACATGATTGAGAACTTGAAGTTTTTCCTCTGCAGTTAACGTTGGAGATTCACCTGTTGTTCCTTGAACTACCAAAAAATCAGTTCCTCCATCTATCTGCATACGAACTAAATTTCTTAATGCATCAAAATCGATTGTTTCATCGTTTTTAAAAGGCGTTACTAAAGCAACACCAGTTCCTTTAAAAATATTTTCCATTTACTTTTTAATTTAACAAATTGACTAAATAGTCAATTAACATAATATTTACGAAATCATTCGCCTAAAATCTTCTTCATTGATTATTGATATATTTAAATCTTCTGCTTTTTTGAGCTTGGAGGGCCCCATATTGTCGCCTGCGATAACGAAACTTGTTTTTGAGGAAATGGATCCAACATTTTTTCCACCATTCTCTTCTATGAGCAACTTGATTTCATCTCTAGAAAAAGTTTCAAAAACACCAGATACTACAAACGTTTTACCTTCAAGTTTATTGCTCTGATTTAGCTTTTTTTCATTCTGAAATTGAAGTCCAACTGATATTAGCTTATCTAAAGTTTTTAGATGATTGGGGTTCAAAAAATAGGAAATTATTGAATCTGCTATTTTCTCACCAATTTCATCAACTTCCATCAATTCTTCTTTTGATGCATCAGATAATGCATGAATATTTTCGAAATGATTCACCAATTTTTTTGCAACAGTTTCCCCAACATGTCTTATTCCCATCGCAAACAGAACTCTAGAAAAAGGGACCATTTTTGAGTCTTGTAGGCCTTGAAGCAAATTATTAGCTGATTTTTCAGCCATCCCCTCCAAATTGACTATTTGGTCGAATTGCAAATCATACAAATCACTAATAGAATTCAAGTACCCTTTTTCGAACAATAGATCGATGGTTTCGGCGCCTAACCCTTCTATATTCATGGCTTTTCTACCAATGAAATGCTCTAGTTTACCTTTAATTTGTGTTGGGCAAAAATCTTCATTTGGGCAATAATGCTGGGCCTCACCTTCTTTTCTAACAAGCAGACTTTTGCAATCAGGACAATTCGTAACGAAAATAATTGGGCTTGCATCTGCTGATCTCTTCATAAAATTAACTCCAACGACTTTTGGTATAATTTCTCCACCTTTCTCAATATAAACTGTGTCTCCAACAAACAAATTCAATTTTTCAATTTGATCTTGATTGTGAAGCGAGGCCCTTTTAACCATTGTTCCTCCTAATGCCACAGGCATTAAGTTGGCAACTGGAGTTATGGCACCTGTTCTTCCAACTTGATAGGAAACACTTTGCAATAAAGTTTCTACTCTTTCGGCTTTGAATTTAAAAGCGATGGCCCATCTTGGTGATTTAGCTGTAAAACCAAGCTCTTTTTGAGTTTTGTAATCATTAACTTTGATCACCACGCCATCGATTTCAAAAGGCAAATTGTACCTTTCCTTGTCCCAGTAATGAATAAAATCCATTATACCTTTTATGGAATTCGACTTTTCAATAAATCGCTTTGGAGCAGGCGGAATTTTGAACCCCCACTCTCCTGCTTTTTCCACAGCCGAGAAATGATTGTCAAAAATCAAATTATCACCATACATTCCGTACAAATAAGAATCTAGATTTCTAGCTGAAACAACTGCAGAATCCTGCATTTTCAATGTTCCTGATGCTGTATTTCTTGGATTAGCAAACAGTGGTTCACCTATTTCTTCCCTTTCTTTATTTAATCTTTTAAAAACATCATGAGGCATAAAGATTTCTCCACGAATTTCAAAATCTAATGGAAAATCACCTTTCAACCGAAGCGGAATTGTTCGAATCGTTTTTACATTGTTTGTCACATCTTCACCTTGGATGCCATCACCTCTTGTTATGGCCTTGACCATGTTTCCATTTTCATAACGTATTCCAATAGCTACGCCATCATACTTCAATTCACAAACGTATTCAATTTCGTCTGATGTGATTTTTTTAATTCTATTTTCCCACTCTATAATTTCATCCTCAGCATATGTATTTGATAGAGATAACATCGGGAAACGATGAACAACAGTTTCAAACTTCTTGGTAATATCCCCACCTACCCTTTTGGTTGGGCTATATGAATAGGCAAATTCAGAATACTCATTTTCTAAGTCTTGTAAACGTTTAAGCAATAAATCGAATTCATAATCCGAAATTTGCGGCTTACTTTCAATATAGTATAAGTGATTATGAAATTCAATTTCACGAATGAGTCGATCAATTTCTTCCTTAATCTCGATTTTATTCATGTTGTGAATTTAGGCTTTTGCGCCCTTATCATTCTATCTTTACCTTGTAAATCTTTCCGCAATTGAATGTTAACAAAACCTTGGGATTGCAGGAGTTCAATAATTGGAATAGCATATAACTCATGTATTTCTAGAAATAGATAACCCTCATTTATCAAATTCAAAATAGCTTTTTCACCAATTTTTCTATAAAATAAAAGGGGATCTTCATTTTCGACGAATAAAGCAAGATGAGGCTCAAAAAGAAGCACATTTTCCTTCATATTCAATTTATCCATTAAAGGAATATAAGGAGGATTAGAAACCCAACAATCGAATCGATAATATTTCTTTAAATCATTATTGAGCACATCAGATTCTTCAAAGTCAACATTTAATCCTGTTAAAATGGCATTTTCTCTGGCCAGCGCTATGGCCTCAGTTGAAACATCAATACCTAAAACTTCCGAATTAAGAAAAGCTGACTTTAAAGCCAAGGCGATACATCCTGATCCTGTGCATAAATCAAGAATCTTGGGATTATTTTCAATATATGATTCTTTAACCCATTGAACAAGTTCTTCAGTTTCAGGCCTGGGTATTAGCGCTCTGGCATCCACTTTTAATTCTAAACCATAAAAATGCGTGTTTTCAAAAATATATTGAGCCGGTTCATTTTGCTTCAATCTCTTTATCACATTTCTAAAGTAAAGTAAATCAGACTCAGATAAAAGCATTTCATTGAATAACAAAAGTTGTGTGTCATCCAATTGAAATCTTTCAGCAACAGCATATTTCAGTAACATTTTAATTTCACGTTCTGAAAATAAATCAGCTAATTCTTTGTTAAAATATCCTTTTAAGGACGCCATTGAATTGTCAGAAACAAACATAGTTTACAAAAATTTACTTCTCTTTGTTCGAAAAATAAAATGTAAATCCAAATCCAAAAAGAAAATATCCTGATCTTGACTTCACTTTATCACCAACATAACCGCCATTAGTTGAAAGCCCTAATAAGGAAGGAGTAAAGACGAAATCTTGTAATCCATAACCAGCATAAAACCGATAAGACGTGCGTTCATCAGCCATTAAAATAAGCCCCAGCGAAGGTTCAGCGTACACATTATTTATTTGCAATGGATTTGTCCCAATGGAATCATTCAAATTTGTTAAAAAATAATTTTGACT
>CANHJY010000094.1 GCA_947461185.1 Flavobacteriales bacterium | reverse complement strand
TCAACATTTGGCTGATTTTATTGATGTTTTTTGTGAAAAAAATTATTTCACCAAAGAGGAAATGCAACAAATCCTTGATGCAGGATTGAAACATGGAATACAAGCAAAAGTACACGTAAATCAATTTAATATTTTAGATGGAGTAAAAGCGGCAGTAGAATTAAATGCAAGATCGGTTGATCATTTGGAACATATTTGTGATGAAGATATCGATGTCTTAAAGAATTCCAATTGTATGCCAACACTTTTACCCAGTTGTTCTTATTTCCTAGGAATTCCATATGCTGATGCCAGAAAAATGATTGATTCTGGACTTCCCGTGGCACTTGCCAGCGATTTTAACCCAGGTTCTACACCGAGCGGTAATTTAAGTTTTGTTTGGTCTTTAGCTTGTGTAAAATTAAAAATGACCCCTGAGGAAGCACTGAATGCCCTAACAATTAATGCTGCATATGCAATGGGGCTAAGTAGTACCCATGGAAAAATTGCTTTGGGAAGAAAATGTCCCATAATTATAACGAAAGAGTTACCAAATTTGGCTTATATTCCATATGCTTTTGGTGAAAACCATATAGAAAGATTACTTTTACCAAATAAGTAATAAAAACTCGTTTTTAGCATGAAATGGAAGCAACATATAAAGTTTTCTTTAATCTGCATGACATTTTTTGTAAACGCAACTGCACAAAAAAGTCAGTATGAGAATCAACTTCTTTGGGAAATATCAGGAAATGGTTTGACCAAGAAAAGTTATTTATATGGCAGTTTTCATTCCAACGACAAGCGATTATTTCAATTTTCTGACTCTCTATATTTTGCCTTATCCGTTTCAGACGCAATAGTTCTGGAAACTGATGTGTTCTCACTTTTTGAAAACTGGGATACCCGAAAAGGCGAAGTAAATGTTTTATTTGATAACAAGGGGAATCCATACACGGGAACAAATATCCCAACAAAGACCATTTATGGCAATGAGGATGGCATGCCTCAATTTTTAGATGCGTATTTCTTAGCTTATTGTCATAATGCCAATAAAGCCTTTTATCCTTTAGAATCAGTTTCAGATCAATTGCAATCAATAGAAGATTACTTTAAGCCTGAACTTGAAGGATTAGCTGAAGGGGCAATAAATTTCACGCAAGAAAAAATGATGGAGCATTATCTTCTTGGTGACATTGTGATTTTAGATAAAATGATGAAATCAAACATGAATCTTTTTCCTGGGATGTATGATGATTTAATTATTGAAAGAAATAAAAAGATGGCAATAGGTCTAGATACGCTTATTAGAAAAAATAGTGTTTTCTGTGCAATCGGCGCAGGACATCTAGCTGGAGATGAAGGCATTATTAGCCTTTTAAGAAAAAAGGGGTTTAAACTTAGAAAAGTTCTTGCCGTTTATTCTGAAGATCCAATTGCTGAGAAAAATGATGTTAAGTCATGCAGGACCTATACTTATGTGAATGATTCGGTGGGATTGATTGCAAAATTTCCAGGAAAACCTTTAGATATAAAAATATGGGACAATCATCCGTATCTGATTTATCGTGAAATGGGACAAGGCAATACCTATTCTGTAGAAATAATACCAATTGATGTCACATTATCCTTGGAAGAACAGGCGCAAATTTATATCGCTAGTCCAGATGAAACAACCATAAAGTATCAAATTTTAGATGATGAATCGGAAGTCTATGAAGGGATTTCTGACACCTATCCAGATGGATTACAATGGGTACGCCTCATGCAAAATGATCAATATCTAGTAATAATGAAAGCATTTGGTGGAAACAAGTTTATGAATTCAAATAGACCAATTGATTTCTTCAACAAGGTTTGGTTTGAATAAATCGCAAAAGTTAACTTTTTAGAAATTAATACTTACATTCGGATTAAACTATTTATGATTCGATATTATTTTCATTCAACACTTAAAAAAAATCTGCTTTCCGGAAAAATGGTTTTGATTCAAGGCCCCAAAGGAATAGGAAAGGAAAGCGTTGTTACGGAAATTTGCAATGAATTGGGTAAGACATATTATATTCTCGATCTTTCCAAAAAAACGAATCGCAAATTTTTTGATGAGGTAAACGAATCCATGTTTACAGATGTAAAATTTAATGTAGATAGTATTATAATATTGGAAGGTCAATATCTTTCAAATTTATCGACATTAATTGAATTCGTTTTATCTGATAATATCAAACAGCAAATTACTATAACCTTTTCTTATCAATTAAATCTGGACATTAAGATTCAAAAGGCTTTAGAGGAAAATGAATATTTACACAATATTTATCCCTATACTTTTTATGAATTATCCAATGAAATTTCATTACCTGAATCAGAGCGATTGTTGGATAATCGAATTCTTTTTGGCTCCTACCCTTCAGTCTACAATTCGAAAAATCCTGAAATTATTCTTAAATCAATTTTGGATCAATCACTAAAAACAATATTCAGTAGGAATGATAGGGTGAATAAAATTAATCTACTGAGAAAGGTGCTACAAATTGTTGCCATGAATATTGGGCAGCCACTTTCCTATTTCGAAATAGGACAATTATGTAATCTTGATAACGAAACCGTTGAGCGTTATATTGACTTAATGATTAATGCACATTTACTGGTTAAATTATCTTGTTTTCACAATGAAAACAGATACGAACTCAAAAAAAGTCATGTGTTTTATTTTCTGGACAACGGTATTAGAAATGTTTTGATTAATAATTTCAATGAACTCGAAATTAGATCAGATGCAGAAAATTTATGGAGAAATTGGTTGATTTCAGAAAAGATCAAGTGGCACAAATTGAATGGAACGAAATCCGAATTTTTCTTTTGGCAAACGCATACTTCTCAGAGTATAGATATTATGGAGATCAACAACAATGGAGTGAATGCTTATAGAACATCTCTTCTCAAAAAATTTCTGAAGGAACCTCCCCTATTTAAAAAGTACTATCCTGAAATAAACGTGCAGACATTAAATAGATTAACTTATTTGACCTTTTTAACCAAGAAATAACTGAATGAAATTCATTGATCAAGTTGCGAATTATATTAAAGACAACCAGCTTAACTTAAATAAATTAACCATTGTTATTCCATCTCAAAGGGCAAAAAAATTCATTACCGCCTCCTTATTCAAAGTATATGGAAACACCATATTTGCCCCTGACATTATAACAATTGATCGTTGGGTTAGAAGGTCTTGTCCGAAAACAATAATTGACAAAACTCGGCTGTTAATCATGCTTTACAAAATTCACATTTCAAGCAATTATGCTACTGAAAATGAGAGTTTTGAAGACTTTATGAGTTGGGGGCCAATTTTACTTAATGATGTTGATGAAATTGACCGGTATCAAGTTTCAAGTCAACTTATTTTCAAGAATCTTGCGGACATTAAAGATATCGAAAATTGGAGTTTTAATAGTGAGGAGCTCTCAGAGGGACAGCATAAATTTCTGGAATTTTGGGATCGCTTGGCGGATTATTATGAGTTATTGCAAGATCAACTAGAAGCAAATAATTGCACTTATCTAGGCAAAGCCTATCGCATGATTGCGGAGCATATAGATTGGGTTGATAATGATGATCCTGAAAGACAATTTATTTTCGCGGGATTTAATGCGCTTTCGAAATCTGAATTAAAAATAATGCGTCAATTACATCAAATGGGTAAAGCTCATATTTTAATAGACGCTGATAATTTTTACATTGAAAATGATAATCATGAAGCCGGATTTTTTCTGAATAAATTAAAGCATGAACTTCAGATAAAGGAACTTCCATTTATTCAAAATAACTTGAAGTCCAAATCAATGATTGTAAATGTTATTGAATGTGCACAAAAGACCGGACAAGTAAAGGTAATGGGTAGTGTCTTACAAGATTTGAATGAGGATGCTATGCAAAACACCTTGGTTTTACTAGCCGATGAAAGTCTAATCGTTCCCGTTTTACAAAATTTACCTGAAAATGTAAAAAAAGCTAATATCACCCTTGGCTTGCCACTTCTTCATACGGCAATGAAAACTTGGGTAGATTTAATTTTTTCTATTCAAGAAAGTAAAAACAGATGGAAGACATCAGGGATTTACATTCACGATTTAACACGTTTTTGGAGTCACCCTTTTGTTCTATCTGTGATGGATCAAACGGAACGAAAACAGATTGCAAAATTTGAAGAACAGTTCATTCGAAATAACACGCTGTTTGTCAGTTCAGCAAAAATTAGTGTTGGGCAATCTCATGATTCTTTATTGGATATTCTAACAAGACCTTGGAATAATGATTGGCAATATGCAATGCAACAAATTCGACAGATGAACAGCCTTATTCATGATGGTATCAAGTTAGATTATCATTTTGAAAAAGCCATTATTCAAAGTTTTGATTCTGGGATTCAAGATTTTCACAATATTGTTATTGAAGGAATTCCAGAAATGACATTATCAAGTTTTAAACATCTCTTTCAGCAACATTGGGGTTCAATAAATATGGCATATCATGGAAATCCTATTGAAGGATTACAAATTATGGGACTGTTAGAAACACGAATGCTAGATTTTGAAAATATTATAATACTTGGATTTAATGAAGGGAATTTACCTCCAATTAATCCAATGCAAACATTAATACCAATGGATTTGAGGTCCTATTTTGAGTTGCCTACACCGCGTCAAAAACAAGGATTGTTTGCACATCATTTTTATCGACTGCTGCACTATTGTAATAACCTAACAATAACATATTGCAGTTCCGTTGAGGCTATGGGGAGCAATGAGGCCAGTCGATATTTACAACAAATAGAGCTTGAACTTCAAAGATGGAATCAAAATATTAAGTTAAATAAAGCATTTTATGTTTTATCTGATGATCAAAGTATAGTTAAGAATACTAATTCGATTGAAAAAACACCCGAATTATTGCAAAGATTAGATGAATTCTTTACAAAACCAATTTCAGCTTCTGCAGTAAATAAATATTTGAATTGCCCACTTGACTTTTATTTTCGTTATGTTTTAGATTTTGGTGAGGAGGATGCAATCGAAGAAGAGATTGAAAATAGTCAACTAGGTACTTTTATTCATTATACCTTGGAAAAATTATACGAGCCCTTTGCTCGACATGATAAGTTTGGTGTTAAAAAAGATAAACAACCTAAAAATATTTTACCCGCGGATATCCAATCAATGCTTTTAAAATATAGTGCCTATTTAAATGAAGCATTTATAAAACATTTCGATGGAGATAAAAGTGCGTTCAGTTCTGGAAAAAACTTATTGAGTTATAACATAGCTCATGAACTGATGGAGCGTCTTTTGAAGAGAGAAAAAGAATATTTGAGTTCTCAGACAGCTCCTGTTTTCATAGAATACTTAGAGATTGCAATCAGTGCAAATGTAGAAATTGAATTTTTGGGTGAAAAGAAGATTATTCCTATTAAAGGAATTATTGATCGAATTGACTCTGTAGGAGGGAAATTCAGAATTATTGATTATAAATCAGGAAAAATTAATATTGACGATGTCAATTTTAAGAGTAATGTTGATGAAGATAATTTGATTCAAAGCTTCAGAAAAGTAAAGCATTCCGTTCAATTGGCATTTTATTGTTATTTATTTGAACAAAACTACCATTTTTTACCCGCTGAGGCAGGAATTATATCATTGATAAACAGCACCGAAAGACCTTTTATTTTGGATTCCAAATTCATGAATATCAGCGATATTATTAAACATTTCCCTAGATTCATGGAGCAATTGTACACTGATATTTATGACCAAAACAAGCCTTTTGAGCATAAGCCATCTTATGAAAATTCTTTTTGTAAGTATTGCGATTAAAAAAACCTGAAAAGAACCTTTAAAATCCTGTAGAAAAAGAGGTAGAAGCTCTTTTCAGGTTACTGCAAGGAAAATAAAAAACTAATGATGGAAACCATCAATGCAATAGACGAAGAAATTTTAAAAAGGTTGGTTGAAAATTAAATCTTAATAAAGCTCTAACTTCAAAGCAGAACGATAATCTTTAATTTCTTCCCTGTTGATCTTATGATCAGCGTTTTTCAATAGGTTGAGCAAGTAAAGTAAATTTTCCTTATCTTCTATCTCAATAGGATACTCATTACCTTCATCATCCTCTTCGAATTGCGCTTGAACGTCGAAGCAATCATTCTCCTGAAGAAATTCGTATGTTAAACGAAGAACTTTAGTAACCAAAGGATCTTGCTCTTTCAAAGCAAAGCCACGCAACTCTTTCAAATCGTCAATCAAACCAGAACTTTCCAGTCCTTTTTGGTCAACTTTGGCAATAATTTCATCGAGTTTCTTATTGGCTAATGCTATTTTCATAATCGTTAAAAGACAAATTTGATTTTGCAAATGTAAACATCTTATGAAATAAATAGTCATTTTAGTTGAAATCATCCTTAATTTTTCCAATCTTTGAGGGAATAAAATAGCTGTTATAAGGAAATCTCCTAGCAGTAATTTGAATAATAAAAACTATTGAGTGCATTAATATTTGACGGAATTATCGCTGGACTTATTTTGAGTACCATGTTGGGGCCTGCCTTTTTCATGTTGATGGAAGTAAGTATCAGACGAGGAGTAAGAGCTGGATTAGCATTTGATATTGGTATTTTTATTAGTGACATTGTCTACATTCTTGTTGCCCTCATTTTTTATTCCCAAGTGGCAAAATTTGTAACTGGAAACAATCAAGGCTTGGTTCAAATTCTTGTAGGGGTGGTATTTATTTTTTTAGGCGTGGTTACGTACCTAAAAAAACCAAAAGAGGTAATGGTTGACGAAGTGGGTAATGTAATTCATAGCTCAAAAGACTACTTTATTTTGGCTTTGAAAGGTTTCCTGCTGAATATGGCGAATCCGCTGATTATTCTTTACTGGTTTATTGTAATTACAGAAGCTTCAAAACACATAACTTCCGCAGAGTCTTGGCGAGGATCCATTTTTATTTATCTAAGTGTTATATTGGGCGTTTATTTTGTGATCGATTTTATCAAAATACTCATTGCAAAACGCTTACGCTCTCTCATTACACAGCGTATACTTGAAACGCTGAATCAATTTATTGGTGTTATATTTCTTTTGTTTGGAATAATTTTAATTGCTCGAGGTGTGTTGAACACCGTGTAACCCAATCGACATGAAAAAGTTATACAATCATATTTCAATTATGGATAAAAAAGCATTTGCAATACTACTTCTCCTCTTGCCTTGTTTTTCATTTTCTCAGCTTATTCAAGAAGAAAATTTGACAGATTTAGATGTTTTTTACTGGGATGCATCAAATAAAAAAGAGCAATCTAAAGGGCATTATTACAAGGATG
>CANHJY010000093.1 GCA_947461185.1 Flavobacteriales bacterium | reverse complement strand
GACAAACCATTTTGTTGCAGTTCTTGACCTTCCGCAGGCTTTGTAAGTTCAGAATCACCTCTTGTTGAATAAGGTTTATATTCAGACATTACCATTAAATAACCTATGTTTGGAAGTATACCAAGTAAAACACCAATAAGTAAACCCCCAACTACCTTACCTAGATAAACAAATTCTTTTTGCAGCAATAGTCGAACACCTTCAACACATGCCACTGCAAAAAGCAAGAACGCAAGATAATATGTCATTTGTGGGTGATTGGACATGATATTCAAGCCAAAAAACAAGGCAAACAAAACACTTCCCAAGAGCCATCTCCCCCTAAAGGCGAGTATCATACCGCCCAGTGTTGGAGCCATGTAGGTGATTGCCATTACTTTGGTAACGTGGCCTGCGCCAATATATAAAATATGAATAGTTGAAAGCCCGAATGCCAAAGAGCCAAGTAGGCTTAGCCACGGATTAACCTTTAAACATAATGCAAAAATGTAAAAACCTATCATGGCCAAAAACATCAAGCCAACTGGTTTCGGCAAACCTAGGGTTAAAATTTGGTTGATGTAAGTCAAGTAATTACTAGGATAATTCGTTGAAATAGCATAAGATGGCATTCCACCAAAAATGCCATTTGTCCACAAGGACTCTTCACCATTGATCATACGGAAATCCTCAATTTCTCGGGACATACCACGATACTGCTGAATATCACCCTGCATTAATTCGTTTCCTTGAAAAACTGGAAGAAAATATATACTAGATACTATAATAAATGAGGCGATAGCTGCAAGATGTGGCAACAAAGCTTTGATATTGATTTTCATGAAATGAACTTTTGTTGGATTTGCCGCTAAATTTAGAAAAATAAATTGATAAAGCTCAGCTTCACAACCATTCTATTGCTCTAAATACTTTTCAAAAACCTTTTTAAATTTTTCCATTTTCGGTTGAATTACATAGCGGCAATAAGGCTGATTTTCATTATTTTGAAAATAGTCCTGATGATAATTCTCAGCTGAATAAAAAGGACCAATAGGTTCTAATTTTGTCATTATTTTAGATGAATAGGCCGCACTAGCATCTAGTTCCTCTATTAATTTTGAAGCTTTTAATCGTTCCATTTCATTCTTGTAAAAAATTGCAGAACGATATTGTGTTCCCACATCCGCACCTTGACGATTTAACTGTGTTGGGTCATGGACTGTAAAGAAAACTTCCATTAAAGTTTCATAGGCTACAATGTTGGTATCAAAAATAATTCGAACAGCTTCCGCATGTCCTGTTGTGCCAGTGCAAACCATTTCGTATGACGGGTTTACTACACTTCCCCCCATATAACCAGATTCAACTGAAACCACTCCTTTCAATTGCTCAAATGGAGCTTCAACACACCAAAAACAACCTGCTGCAACTGTGAGCGTATCATTTCCAGAATTTGAAGTCAATGTTTCTAAGGTTTGTGTTTTCTGACCACAAGCCATGTTGGTAAATAGAATCAAAACCACCAAGACATATTTGCAAATACGTAATACCATAAGAATGAAACAAATGAACTTAATCATGGTTCAAATTATTTTTTTGGAATAGTAAAATAGTTGAGCATCAATATAAATTAAAGTGATTTTTCAAGGATAATAATGGTTATCTAGTCTAATTTTTTTAATATTGTTACACCAAATTCTACGCTATTATGGACAGTGCATATCACATTTTAATTCCCGTTGATTTTACCAAAGCTTCTGCTAGTGCAGTTAATTATGCATTAGGTATGGCTAATGAGGTAAAGCCAATAATTACACTTTTGCATATTATCGATCATGAAAGAGAGAAAATTGCGGCGGAGCATCAGCTTGAAACTTTCTGTTCAGGCTTCAATTTTGTGGGCTTAGAAATGAACAAACGTGTCATCATCGGTGATGTTTTAAACGACTTAGGTAAAATCGCACAAGGGATGGATGCATCAGTCATCCTAATGAGCACGCATGGCGAAAGGGGTATGCAGAAAGTATTTGGAAGTTATGCATTGCGCGTTGTGGAACATAGTAAAGTGCCATTAATCATCGTTCAAGAAGAAACAGTTTACAACGATATCAAGAAGATTGCCATGACAATCGATTTGGAAAAAGAGAGTATTCAAATAGTGAAAACAGCAACTTCATTGGCTAAATATTACAATGCAGAAGTTATCTTGGTTGGCGGAAAGCATGACGATCCAATATTAAAAAACAAGGTCAGTCTAAATATGCGTGTTTGTAGGGAGTTTTTGACCAAAGAAAACATCAAACATGACATTCAATTGCTTGACAGGAAGAGTTTTGATTCCAATCTTATACAATTCTGCGAGAATGAAAGTGTGGATATGTTGGCTGCATCATTTTATCAAAACACGTTTTATGCGTTTTCAGATAAATTTGTTCAGCATTTGATTATGAATAAATTACATATTCCCCTAATGACAATTGATAGTTCAGCAACTGGAGTATATGCTCAATTCAGTTTTCTAACTACATAATCAAGATTTACTTTCCTGGGTTGGCGTATCGAATAACATCTTCTTTGGTGATTATTGCGTCACACAAAATAATGAGTCTTTCAATGATATTGCGAAGTTCACGAATGTTCCCCGTCCAATTGATGTTTTTCAATTCTGATAAGGCCTCACTATCAAAACTTTTCGCTGGTATACCTTGCTCTTCGCATACCATATTTAGAAAATGATTTGCTAGAATTGGAATATCCTCCTTTCTTTCGTTTAGGGTTGGAACATGAATTAGAATAACAGCCAATCTGTGATACAAATCCTCTCTGAATCGTCCTTCTGCAATTTCTTTTCTTAAATCTTTGTTTGTTGCTGCAATAACGCGACAATCTACTTTAATATCCTTTTCACTTCCAACTCTTTGAATCAGGTTCTCCTGCAATGCACGAAGAACTTTAGCTTGCGCACTAGCAGACATATCCCCTATCTCATCTAAAAATAATGTACCTCCAGATGCCAATTCAAATTTTCCTTTTTTATCTTTCACTGCAGAAGTAAAGGCACCTTTTTCATGCCCAAACAATTCACTTTCTATTAATTCAGATGGAATTGCAGCACAATTCACTTCAACGAAAGGCATTTTATTTCTATTGGAGTTATCATGTAGCGACCTCGCGACCAATTCTTTACCTGTTCCATTCTCTCCAGTTATTAAAACTCTAGCATCAGAAGGTGCAACTTTTTCGATCATTTCTTTGATTTTCAAAATTCCTTCCGTCTGACCAATTATCGAAGAGCCTTTAAATTTTTTCACCGTCGATTTGAGTTGTTTTCTGTCTTCTACCAATGCTGATCTTTCTTTGGCGTTTCGAATGGTAACCAGAATACGGTTGAGGTCCAACGGTTTTTCAATAAAATCGAAAGCTCCTTTTTTCAGCGCTTGAACAGCAGTTTCCACTGTACCATGACCACTTATCATTACTACAGGTGTTTCTGAGTTCTCCTTCATTAAGGCGTCAAGAACTTCAATACCATCCATCAAAGGCATTTTAATATCACAAAAAATAATATCAAAAAGAGCATTCGTTGCTTTTTCAACACCTTCCTTGCCATTTTCAGCTTCTTCAACGTGGTAACCTTCAAATTCAAGGATTTCTTTCAGTGCTCTTCTTATCGCTCTTTCGTCGTCAATAATGAGTATTTTGGCCATGCAGTCAATTTTTCACGAAGTTAAAAAAGAAACTTGAATTCTTTTTATTTGAGGTTATTATGAAATTACAATTCAAATAAAGCTCCCTCTTTAAGAGAGAACGGAGAAACGTAAAGTTTTTCAATTGGTAATTTGGAAAGTACCCAATTGGTTTTCACAGCCGCGATTGGTGCCATTTTTTTTCTAATAGGAATTATCCAAGAGTTACGATCTCTATCCTTCATAGATGAGAACATAATTTCTTTTAAGGAAGCCTTTACTTTTGGGATATTTAATTCTATAGCAGATTGACAGTCAGGAAAGTTTTTTTTCTCAATCAACTCATAAAAGGTTTCAAAAGTTCCGGATGCACCAATAAGTTCTGTTTCTTTTCTTCCTTTAAAAAATCCCTGGGATTCCCTTTCCAGAAAATTTTCAATCCATAAAACCTGATCTTGACTCAAAGGGTCGTTTAATTCCATTTGCTGATAAATTCTGGAAACACCAATGTTTAGACTTACCAAATCGACAATATTAAAGTTCTTGTAAGCTACAAATTCAGTACTTCCGCCGCCTATATCCATTATCATCCCTGAAGAACTTAATTCGTGCGTCATGGAAACACCAGAAAATATTAATTCAGCTTCGCGTTTTCCATCTATAACTTCGACTGCAATTCCAGCATTATTTTGAATAAAATTGATCAATTCATGAGCATTCCTTGCATCCCTAATAGCAGAGGTCCCGAATGCTTTGACGATTTCAACTTGATGTAAATCAATAATTCTTTTGAACTTTACAATGGCATTTTGAGCTCTACGAAGCGCATCCTTAGAAATAAATCTTTCGTTTATTCCACCCATCCCAAGAGCCACACCATCTTTTTCAGAATAGATTAACTCAAAGCCATCTGATTCAACTTTTGCAATAATTAAATTGAATGTGTTAGTCCCGAGATCAATTATGGCTTTAAGCATTCGTTATTGCCTTTTCATCCAACGAAATAGGGTAAATAGGGTAATCCTATGACCATGCTGCAGAATCCCATTCTTATATAGTCGACCAGCTAAAAGTAACATAGCAATTCCAGAAAGAATCAAAATCATAAGAGATAAATAAAGCTCATAGCCATGTCCAGCCTCATACCCCAAAGCTAGCTTCACCATTACCACGACTGGTGCGGTAAACGGAAAATAATGGAGAAAATCACTCCATGAACTCAGGGGGTATTGCATCACGTAATATCCAGAATATACGCTAAAACACAATAGCATAATGAGGGGGAGAACAAATTGTTGACCATCATTTTCTGAACCTGCTGTTGCACCAATTGCAGCAAAAAATGCTGCGTAAAAAAGGTAACTAAATATAAAAAAGGTGAGAAAGAAACCGATCATATTGAACAAGTTTAGTCTTTCAAAAACCAATTCAACAAAAGCATTGTACTCTTGAGGAGCGATGTCTTGCACAGTACCGTTAGCATTTGGAATCTGAAGGTTTGAGGGGTCAAAAACATCAGGAAAAATAGTCTCTCTCATAAAATACAGCCCCAAACCTATTAAGGTGAACCAAATAGCAAATTGTATGAAGGCTGCTAATCCGATTCCGATAATTTTACCCAACATCAGCGATCTGGAATCGACCGAAGCCAAAAGCACTTCTGCAATCCGCGTACTTTTTTCATAAGACACACTTCTTAAAATAGTCATTCCAAAGAGGAAAATAAACACAATAATTACCACTCCGAAGAACATTCCAACCCATGACCTGATGTCTGAACTTGTGTCGTATGGATCGTATACATCGCGGTAAGTAAGATTCAGTGGCTGTTTGATTTTCCTAAACTCGGCAACAGAAACATTTAGATTTTGTTGAACCATAATTTCATCTAGTCTTCTTTCAATTTGATAATGCAACTGCGTTTGCATCCTTAGGGAAGGTTTTTTTCGAAAAAACACAAAGCACACCTTGTTGGCAAGGACTTTCTCATTTATTTCCACCAAGGCATCGTAATCTTGAAATTCTGGGGCATCTCTAAATTCCTCCAACTCCACATATCTATTAAGAAACTGATACTTGATAGCATTATCCTCACTAGGCATTATTTTATTATCAAATAGCCCAGTGGAACAATTCGGTAATTTAGGATCTACAACAAGTATTTTCCAATTTTGCTTGCCTTCTCCTCCATAAGTAAATAACAAATATAAAAAAGACAAAATCACAAAGGGGCCAAGTATCGCTGTAATTAAAAACGTTCTAGACCCCAGTCGTTCTTTAAGTTCTCGAAGTGCTATAATCCAACTATTCTTCATGGATGACCGTATTTTTAGATTGGACTTCATTCACAAAAATATCTTGCATAGAAGGGAGAACCTCCCAAACTGCTTCTATTTTAATTTGACCCAATAAGGTTTTCAATAAATCTTCAAGGTTATTCTCACCTCGCATTTTTAATTTTACAAGATACCGGTCTGCACCTAAGACTTCTTTATCTACCATTTCAAAACCAGTCCACAACGCATTAACAAAAGCGATCATGTTTCCTTGAAATTTAACTGCATACTCACCTGTTTTTGCAGATTCTTGTAAATCAGTCACCTTTCCATCGAGTATTTTTTTAGACTGATGAATAAGTGCCACTCGATCACAAATTTCATCAACGCTTTTCATGTTGTGGGTAGACAAGATAATGGTTTTGCCTTCAGATTTCATTGACAATAATTCTCGATTAATGAGATCTACATTTACAGGATCAAATCCGCTAAGTGGCTCATCGAGAATAAGAAGTTTCGGGTCATGAAGAACAGTACAAATGAATTGAACTTTTTGAGCCATTCCCTTGGAGAGTTGTTCAATGCGCTTACTTTTCCAATCTTGTATTTCAAATTTTTCCAACCAAATTTCCAATTTGGATTTAACTTCTCTCTTTTCAAGGCCTCTTAATCTTCCAAGGAGTATAGCATGCTCTTCAACAGTCATTGAACGATACAATCCTCTTTCTTCTGGTAAATACCCGATAAGACTGAGATGATGTTGCCTCAGCAGTTCACCATTTATTTTTACAGCTCCATGATCAGGTTCTGTAATACGATTTATAATTCTAATTAAGGTGGTTTTTCCTGCACCATTAGGTCCTAAAAGCCCAAAAATTTCTCCTGACGGTATCGTCATAGAAACATGGTCTAAAGCTACCTTACGAAAAAAAGATTTAGATATATTTTCAATTTCTAACATGGACGAAGCTTAAGTGTAAAGCTAAAAAAATTTAGTTTACGAAATAGCTTCATTTAAAGGAGAAAATAATTTCTTTTTCCAGTTATTCCATTTATACAATCTGGCATAAAGCAGCAATAAAAGCGGTTGAATCAACAGCAATGATAAAATCATCTCAACTCCGAAAACAGGTTTTGAATAGTCAATAAAAATAGCATCTGTCTGAAATGCTTGCCAATCGTTAGTTAGAATCAAAGCCCCAAAAATATTATTTGCAGCATGAAAACCCATGGACAGTTCCAAACCTTCATCCATAACTGTAAGCAACGACAGGAAAATTGCAGTTAAAATATAATAAAGGAGTGCAACATAACCTAAATAATCGATTTCAGGGTTTCCAGCATGAACAAGTCCGAATAATACATCAGATAATAAAATGGCTAACCAAGTTTTTTTGTAGGAAGAACCGAAAAATTGCAAAAGATAACCACGAAACAAGACCTCTTCACAAGTCGTTTGGATTGGAATTAAG
>CANHJY010000092.1 GCA_947461185.1 Flavobacteriales bacterium | reverse complement strand
GGTGCGAGGTGCGACGCTCGGTAAAATCTGCGGTCGGGACGCGCTGCAGCGCGTCCACTGCTGCGCGGCCACTGCTGCGTCAGCGGCGCGCTGCTGCGCGATCCATGCTGCTGCAACAAGCACGCTGCCGCCCGACCAATACCGTGGCACGGACGCACTGCTGCCCGACCACCGCTAAGGCAACAAGCACGCTGCCGCCCGTCCACTGCTGTGCGTTCACCGCCGCGAGCCCACAGCGATTAACCCACCCACAATTTCAACCGAACGCATTCTCAACGATCGACAGTCCACCCCGCGCACCCGAAATCATTGCCGGCAAAATATCTCACCCAGCCGCTCGCGCTCGCCCGGTGCAAGCAGCCACCGCACCGCCTTCACCCTTGCCCACCCTACCCAAGAGGCAGCTCACCGCGTGCGAAGCCAAACGCCCGGCCCTGGAGTCCGAATAGAAGAGGGAAAGCAAGACTGAATGGAACGCGAACAACCGCCAGTATTTCGAAAAATTCCGCGGTTAATCGCGAAATAAATAAGCAGCAATTCCTTCCCAACGTGGTTTAAACTTGATTTGTATATTCGTTGGCTTAAGCGAGGCTAAAAAAAAAAAGGATTTTGTAGCGCATATAAGTGAGTTATGGGCAAGGCTGTGACGACTACAAAAAATAAACTTTAAACTGAAAATAATATGGAATGGTTTTTTGATGGAATAGGAACTGCAATTATTACATTAATTATTGGACTTCTTACAGGAGGAGCTGTGGGATATCGCGTTGGTATCAAAAAAACTAATAGAGTTAATCAAAAGCAAACAGCGAAAGACAATGCTTCGCAAATTCAAGTTGGGAGGGACTATAATGACAAATAAACAGAATCAAAAAGCTGGAGACAATTCGCAGCAATTACAAGCTGATAAAATGGTAGTCATTGTCGGTATAGATGAAAAGCGTGCACGGGAAATCTATCAAGAAATGAACTTGCAATTGAGAAACGATTATTCGCAAGAAGCATTGACTATAGCAAACGCTAGAGTTACAGAATTTGAAAATCGACTCCTACCGAAAATGGAAGCGGTTGATGGCGCATTAGAAGCCTTCGCTGACCCAAGTTTTCAGTTACTGCTTGTAGAAGCGCAAAAGACAGCTGCTTCAACAGAAAGACCTGTCGATTATGACCTTTTAGCTGAATTACTTATACACAGATTTCAGAAAGGTGAAAATCGATTTATAAGAGCAGGAATTAGTCGGGCTGTTGAAATTGTTGATGAAATTTCAGATGAATCATTACTTGGCTTGACGGTCTTTCATTCAGTATCCTACTTTTTTCCAGCCAGTGGAGATATTCATCAAGGACTTAATGTTCTTAATGATTTGTTTGGTAAATTAATTTACAACAAGCTTCCAACAGGAACGGAATGGCTAGATCATCTGGATATTTTAGATGCTGTTAGAATAAGTTCTTTTGGTGGCTTAAAAAAAATCGAACAGTATTATCCAGGAATGCTTAATGGCTATATTGATGTAGGAATTGAGAAAGAATCTGAAAACTATAAGAAAGCCAATGAAATACTTACCGGTGCTCGTCTACCACTCAGTATAATGGTAGATCATGTTTTAAATCCTACCTTTTCAAGACTAATCCTTACTAATAAGAACCAAATAGATTCAATCACTCTGCAACAACAAATAACAATAAGCGGACAAACATTTACCGTTCCAATTCCTTTAACAGAAGAACAAAAAAAGGCTATACTTTCAATTTATGATCTTTACAAAGAAGACGCAGCTATAAAACAACAAAACATTAAAACATTTATGGACGAGTGGGATAAACGACCAAACTTAAAAACTCTAAAAGAATGGTGGGACAATATTGGAACTAGTGTTCAATTGACATCTGTCGGTAAAGTATTAGCACATTCTAATGCTCAACGTTGCGACAAAAATTTACCTCCATTAACATAAATGAAAAATAAAACGAATTCATTAAAGAGAGCCCAGCCCATAACACGGGTTTTGCGTTAGTGGGCGGACAATGCGAATAGAAACATTTGAGCAATTAATAAACTTTGGTGCTGGCAGACAGTTTTCGGTTTCAAAAGCCCACCAACGCAAAGCCCGAAACCGTTAGCAGAAAATAAAAAAAAACAATATATATGTCATCAGTAACACAAATTAGTTTAAATCGTCTCATTGACAAGATTCGAGCAAATGAAATCAGAATTCCGGTTTTCCAAAGGGAATATGTTTGGAACCCGGGACAAGTCATAGAATTGCTTGAATCTATGAGAACAGGAATTCCATTAGGCGCTATTGTATTATGGGATGTTCCGAATAGGTACTCCAACTTATTTGAAAATTACTTTAAAATTGCCCCACTCGGTGGTGTAAAAAAAATAGTAAGAGGACAAGAATGGCAAATAGAAAATATACCTCAAGGTGCGACAGTTTTTAATAGTAATCCTACAAATTTTGAGGGAATTCTTGATGGCAGACAACGTACTGAATCACTATTAATGGCAATAGGTGGGGTAACCTACGGCCATGCAACAAAACCTCATGCGCGAATTTATTACCTTGATTTAACAAGAAATTACAACGGAACAGAGAGTCCTTTTGGTAGGGTAAAGGTGGCAGAAATAGAAATTGGAGGTCAATTCGATACCTTAAGTAAATGGATTGCGGCTGGTAAATTTCCATTGTGGTACACAGACCCGAATTTTTTCATAGGTCAGCTCTCCAATCCAGCACATTATCAAGGCCCTGTACCTGGAGATGTTGGTGACCGAATTCAACAATTAAGTTCTTACTTAAATTCAATTTCTTCATCCTCACTGGCGGTCATTGCAATAGAGAACACATATGATTTAAGTCAAGTTTGCAACATTTTTGAAACGCTTAATATTTCTGGTACAAAGGTTTCTGCATTTGACATTACATGTTCCAATTTAATAGGCAGCTCAGGAGCCAATGAACCATTTAATTTAAGGGAAAGATTATATGACATTGCAAGAAACGAAATTGACCCTGCTTTTCCTTTAGTTTTCTTTAGTAGGTGGTGTGAAGACGCCAATAAATGGACAATAATTTCACAATGTGTAACTATGATGTATATATTGTCTGATTCAAAACAAAATCAATATCCCGTTCCATCAAACATTAGTATAGATTCACTAAAGGGGGAGTCACTTATTAATACACCAGAATTGTTTTATAGAGAAATATTTGATTTTGAATTAGGCGGTGAGAATACACCGAATTTACCATCTTTAAATCTGCTAGAACTTTTTGCAAGTGATTTCTATCGCGTAACCAACGGTTGCGCAAGTGTAAAAACATGTCCTTATCCAATTATTTTCACACAATATTTTGGATTAAGATATAAATTAATCACTGACCCTACAGCTGTAACTTTAAATATGTTGAATGAAGCGTTTAGAGTATTTTATTGGAGAATTGCAGTGAATTCAAGATATGATCAAGGTTATCTTAGTCAAGCCACTACAGACGCAAAAAATTTATGGGAATTTTTATCTGACCCCGATAATATAAGTTACTTTATTACAGATAAATTAAAATGGTGGGATAATTTAGGTAGAACATTTAGTTCCTGGAATCTTCGTCTAATGTCTCCTGCGATTGCAGATTTAGATTTAGATCTTGAATCAGCAAATTCAGGTGCCAAACAAAAAACATATAATGCATTGTTATTTGTAAAGAAACCTATTGACTTGAAAACCGGTATACAACTTAATTCTTATGAATCTACGGTTGAATTACACCACATTTTCCCTAAAAATTGGGTGCGAAATAATGCAAATAACCCAATAAACATGAGTAGATTAAACTTTCCAACAGCTCTAATTCCATTATCGAAATCGTCAAATATTGAATGGTTAGCATCAGCCCCTGAGCAAGCAGTTTCAGATTGGCATCCAAATCACAATTGGCAGACAATGGCCAGCTTTTTTTCATCTGTACTTTTAGATCAAGATTCATATACCCCATTGGTTAATGCTGGTAATCCGCAAGACAGGCTTGATACTTTTTTTAGCACTCGTAAAAATACACTACGTAATGCTTTGATTATTATGACTGACTGTAGAGATTTACCTATCGACTACATGTACTGATCTATCTTCTGCTAACAGCGTGTAAGCGATATTGCCTCGCCGCAGGCGCAACACAAGGCAACATCGCCTACACGCAAACCGACAGGTTGTGAAAAAACTTCGTTTTTCAATCCATTAGCCTTTTTTGCGATCATATACTTTCGATAGGTTGCATTAGAAGCCGATTATTCTACTCATTAATGCAACGCACATTTTCTAATTGCATTGGCCGGCATCGTCATTTTTGAAAGAATACGGTCGATTTTTAGAAAAGACAGGACGATCCTGCCATAATCCGGATTCCATTTTTTGAGTTTTGCCAGAAATTCATCCAACTTGAAGAGGTTCATCCTTCGTTTAAAGTAAACGCTGGTCTTGCTAAGCACTGGTTAGCCTTGGCCTTTCCCAGTGTAAGCTCCCCCACTCCAACCCCCAGGTGCTTCCAATCCAGCCGATCAGCAAAAGCATCTATCAATCGCACCGGGTTATCCGGCGTCAGCAGGTCTTCCAAACTACCGAAAGTTACCTGTGCTCTGTTGATGGGCTCAATAAAATGCATGAACCAAAAATGTTTCAGCCATTCATGGCATCAAACGTTCTTTTGATATATTTATACATTAAATAATGAACAACGGAGCTGTGGGGTATTTTCACAGTCTGCCGTTAGGCACAAGCGTAAAATGATAAATACAATGAAACTTTGACTTTATTTTAAAATTATGACGCAAATAGATTATAAAAAAGTATTCTCAAAGTTAAGCCACATTAAAGCTTTATCGCATGACCAAAAATTTGACCAAATAGTTCAAAATTTAATAACTCTTGCCCTAGATCAAAAGGTTGAACAAAACCCAAAAAACGAAACGCAAGTTGCGGGCAGAATCAAGGAAATCTATGGTATCTCAATTAGACTTCCTATAATACTTTCAAATATCGACAAGCTACTTTCATTAGGAGAAATAACAAAAGATCCACTTTCAAAACAATTTCATGTTACACCATTAATTTCCAATAAATTAAAACAAAGACTTGAAGATGCATCTCAATTAGAAATTAGTGTAAAAGACAAATGGCATGAGGAACTAAAGATTGTAACTCCTGAATTAACTCTTGAGACATTAAATAAACTTTGGGATTGTCTTAGATTATACCTTTGCAATGTTTTTGAACAACATGGTATTCAAACTTTGCATTTGCTTAATCCAAATGCTAAAATTGAGGATGATGACCAAAAAAGTTTGACAGTTATAATTGAAAATATTATAAAAGAAAATAAAGACTCTATCTCAAAAGACATTTTAATTTCTTCAATTAATCAATTCATCTCAAATGCTGCCGAGACACGAACAAATTATATTTCTCAGTTAGCGGATTCAACTTTCACAAGTTTTGCTCTAACATCAGATGCCGAAACTGTAAATTTTTTAAATCAACGCTACAATAATCTACAACTATTTTTAGATACAAATTTCATCTTCGGTATTTTAGATTTGCATAAAAACAGTGAAGATGCATCAGCAAGAGAAATTCTCGAAGAGGTAAAAAAGAATAGGTTGCCATTTAGACTCGCATTTCACCCTGAAACTCTTGCCGAATTTAAAAGAGCCTTTGATGCAAGAGCCTTACACATTAGGGCATCTAAATGGACAAGAGAAACTAGTAGGGTTGCAATAACAGTTGATGGATTAAGCCCACTAGAAGAACTTTTTCATAAGCAAAATATCGATAATGAAATTGACACTTCTGTGTTTTTAGACAAATATGATCATGTTGACTTAATTCTAAAAGACCTTGGATTAATTGAATACACACCACAAGGTTTTACAAGTGATGAAGAGCATGTAGATATAGAAAGTGATGTAGATAAATATCAAACTTTTTACGATTCAATACCAAATAGAAAACCGAAATCTTACCTTGGATTTAAGCATGATGTTGTTGTTATGCGAGAGGTACGCAGACTCAATCCTAAAAAAACTAAATTTCTGGAGAGTAACGCATTTTTTATTAGCTCTGACTATATTCTTGCAAAATTTGAAAAGAACCATTACAGAAGAAACTGGGAAATTAATTACGTAGTAAGTCCAAGTGTTTTTTTACAGCTCATTAGACCATTTATTGAAAATGATTATTCTTCAAATAAACGCTTTATTGACACTTTTTCTATTCCTGAATTACGAGCCTTTGAAATTGACTATTCATCGACACGCTCAAAAGCCCTTCAAATTTTAAACGATAACTATCATGATACTTCCTTTGAAACAAAGGTGAAAATTCTAAGGGATCAAGTAATTTTAGAAAAATTAGATAAAGCGAATGACGACTTTGCGGTTCAACTTGAAATAATAGAAAATCAAATTTCAATAGAAAATCAAATTCTAGCAAAACAAAAAGAAGAAGCTTTAAATAATGTAAAAAATTTACAAAATGAAAAAGGTAAGATTGAAGGAGAAAAGATAAAGGTTGAAGAAGAGAAAAAAACAGCACTTACAGAAATTGAAATTAAGAAGAATGAACTAAAAATTAAATCGGAGGAAATAGTTGTATTAAAAAACACGCATGAAATTCAATCATTAAAACAACAATTAGATCATAAACAACAATTGCTCGAAATAACAAATAGAAACATTGAATCTTATAACAAGAGGCATATTCCCGTAGCAGCTATTATTGAAGAAAAGCTGAAGAATCGCAGGTTCTATTTAGCATTAGTGCCTGTAATATTTTTTGCAATTGTCTTTTTCCTCATATATAAATTAACATGGGATAAAATGGAGCCTTATACTTATATACTCTCGATTGTTGCAATATTAGCTGGATATTTATATTTTGCAATCAAGGGGGAAAGTTTCGATCCAAGAAAATACTTTGAATATTACAATAAGGGGATTACATCAAAAATATATAGTGAATTTGACTTTAATATTGCTGACCTACAACTACAGACAGAAACAAAAAAAAGTTTAGAAGAGGAAATAATTGGACTTGAAAAGGAAATACAGAAAAATACGCCTAGTGCCTAACAGCACCTACAAGAAATTGGCGGTTCAGTGGTCAAATCAAGCTTTGTGCTTCGTATTAACTTCTGCGGTGGCAGACAGTTTTGTGCTCCGAAATCGCCAACTTCTTGTAGGTGCAAAACGTCAGGCTGTGAAAAAACTTCGTTTTTCAATCCATTAGCCTTTTTTGCGATTATATACTTTCGATAGGTTGCATTAGAAGCCGATTATTTTACTCACTATTTCAACGCACATTTTCTAATTGCATTGGCCGGCATCGTCATTTTGGAGAGAATACAGTCGATTTTGAGAAAAG